>NZ_JBBFKU010000022.1:0-57890 GCF_037481895.1 Tenuifilum sp. | reverse complement strand
TGAGGGCGAAGGCAACTTCGCCCTCTTTTCTTTTCCGCATTTTATCAGGCTCTGCGGTTTAATGTGTTGAGTCTCAGAAACCCTAGTAATTTCAAGTGATTCAATATTTTATCCTGTTAATAACTATGAACGGTTGTTAATATTTACAACCGTTTTTTTTTGGTTCGGGTAAACCCAATTCGATAAATTCGTAATTACATTTTCAAAAACAAAAAATTGCTTAATCAACTCACAGTTAAAGCTGTGACATGGAACTTTTGTCAATAAAGTAAAAAATATATAACCATGAGTAAAGACATTTCCCTGATGGAACAACAAGCAAAGCAAAAGGTAAAGACTTACACCTTTGAGGAGGCCTATGAGGCAAGCATTAAGTATTTCAAAGGCGACGAGATGGCCGCAAAGGTTTGGGTGAGTAAGTACGCCCTTAAGGACTCATTCGGAACAATTTATGAGTTAACCCCCGATGATATGCATTGGCGGCTGGCTCGCGAAATTGCACGCATTGAGCGGAAGTACCCAAACCCCATGAGTGAGGAGGAGGTTTACCACTTGCTTAAGGATTTTAAGTACATAGTTCCCCAGGGTGGGCCAATGACAGGTATTGGAAACAAGTTTCAGATTGCATCGCTATCAAACTGTTTTGTAATTGGTAATAACAATGCCGACTCGTACGGTGGAATAATGAAGGTTGACGAGGAGCAGGTTCAACTCATGAAGCGCCGTGGCGGCGTGGGGCACGACCTTTCCCATATTCGTCCCAAGGGCAGTCCGGTGCTTAATAGTGCACTTACATCAACCGGAGTAGTTCCCTTTATGGAACGTTACTCCAACTCAACCCGCGAGGTGGCTCAGGACGGTCGCCGTGGCGCACTTATGCTGTCAATCTCCATCAAGCATCCCGATGCCGAAAAGTTTATTGATGCCAAAATGGAGCAGGGAAAGATAACTGGTGCCAATGTTTCAGTAAAGATTGACGATGAGTTCATGCGCGCGGCCATTGAGGGGAAACCTTACGTGCAGCAATATCCAATTGACTCATCAAATCCAAAATTCCGTCAGGAAATTAATGCTAGCGAGCTTTGGAAAAAGATTGTACATAACGCTTGGAAATCGGCTGAGCCCGGTATACTTTTCTGGGACACCATTATCAGGGAATCAGTTCCCGATTGCTATGCCGATTTGGGCTACAAAACCGTATCGACCAATCCATGCGGTGAGATTCCCCTTTGCCCATACGATAGCTGCCGCCTACTGGCGCTCAACCTTTATAGCTATGTTGATAATCCATTCTCCCCCCAGGCAACTTTCAACTTTGAGCTTTTCAAGAAGCATGTGCATGCAGCCCAGCGCATGATGGACGATATAATTGACCTTGAGCTCGAAAAAATTGATGCTATACTTGAAAAGATAGCCAATGACCCTGAGGATGATGAAATTAAATCGGTTGAGCGGAACCTATGGCTAAAGATCCGCAGGAAAACCATTGAGGGACGAAGAACTGGCATTGGTATAACCGCTGAGGGCGATATGTTGGCCGCTTTAAACTTACGCTATGGCTCTGACGATGCAATCGATTTTGCGGTTGAGGTTCACAAATCGTTAGCGGTGGAAGCATATCGTTCATCGGTTTACACCGCAAAGGAACGTGGTGCATTCCCAATTTTCAATGCACAGCGCGAGAAGGATAATCCATTCATTAATCGCATTAAAGCGGAAGATGAGGAATTATACAAGGAGATGACTACTTATGGACGTAGAAACATTGCCCTGCTAACCATTGCTCCTACCGGAACCACAAGCCTTATGACTCAAACCACATCGGGTATTGAGCCAGTTTTTATGCCTTACTATAAGCGTCGCCGTAAGGTTAACCCCAACGATAAGAATGTTAAGGTGTCGTTTGTTGATAAGGTAGGCGATTCATGGGAGGAGTTTAATGTATTCCACCATAAATTCCTGGTTTGGATGGAAGTGAATGGATACAACCCCGAAGAGGTAAAGAATTACGACGACGAGCAACTAAGCGAACTGGTTCAGAAATCGCCCTACTATAAGGCAACATCCAACGATGTTGACTGGCTTAGCAAGGTTCGCATGCAAGGGATGATCCAAAAGTGGGTTGACCACTCCATTAGCGTTACAGTTAACCTCCCCGAAGATATTACCGAGGAGATGGTTGCAAAGGTTTACCAAACAGCCTGGGAGAGCGGATGCAAAGGGTGCACTGTTTACCGCGAGGGATCACGCGATGGCGTACTTGTTACCAACAAAAAGGAGAAGGAACAAGCTACATCATCGGCATTCCCAAGCAAGCGTCCGCCAGTACTGGAGTGCGATGTTATCAGGTTTAAAAATAGCCATGAGGATTGGGTTGCATTCGTGGGACTTTACGATGGCCGTCCGTATGAGATTTTTACTGGTAGAACCGAGGATGATGTGCTGCCTATCCCCAAAGCAGTAACAAAGGGTAGGATTATCAAGATAAAGGATGAAAACGGTAGCCGCTACGATTTCCAGTATGTTGATAAGTATGGCTATACTAACACCATTGGTGGTCTTTCGCACATGTTCAACAAGGAGTTTTGGAACTATGCCAAGCTGATATCGGGTGTACTCCGAAACGGAATGCCCATACCCGATGTGGTTAACCTGGTTTCATCGTTAAGGCTCGATAACGAAAGTATTAACTCATGGATTGCTGGTGTTGAACGTTCCTTGCGCCGTTATATACCCGATGGAACAAAGGCAAAACCCGGCAAGAAGTGTCCTGAGTGTGGTTCTGAGTCGCTGATTTACCAGGAGGGTTGTTTGACTTGTAAGAACTGTGGACACTCAAAATGCGGATAGTATTTTATAGAACTATAAAAAACCGCCTGTATAGGCGGTTTTTTTATGGGGTAATGTTTGGATTAAAGCAGTTTACCGTATATACTCTTTCTGGAATTATGTGGGGTGAGCTGATTCAATCATGTACTATACAATAATGGATGTTGGATATTTAGGGATTAGTGTCGCTTAGTTGAAAAAACTCTCTTTGTCATCCTGAGTGTAGCGAAGGAATTCATTATTAGTTTACTGGGTTCAGTGTGCAGTGTACAGTAGGGTTGGTGTTTAGTGTTTAGTGAAAATCTGCGTAAACCACCCTAATCTGTACTATCTGTGTTTTATTGAATTTTCTATCAACTGTAAACCAACAACTAAATAGGTATCACAGAGTTACACGATGTAACACGGTGTTACACAGAGTTTACACGATGTTTCTCAGTGTAAATCTGCCTAGTCCGTGTCATCTGTGTTCCATCTCAGTTTTCACGAACAATGATTCACGAACAACGTACAACGTCCGCTAGCCATGTAATGAAAAATCAACTTAGCCCAGGGTTTTAACCCTGGGTATTGTGGTATTCAAAATATTTGGCGATGCACGCTATGCATTTGCCAAAGAGCAACACCGAATCGTTGCATCGCAAAGGGAAGTCATGGCAAAGAGCTATTTACACGTTCTTTCTTGTCTTGATACAAGAAAGAACCAAAGAAAATCAAGGCTGAAAAGCCCGACCCGATGGGTACCCCGTGGGTGGAACTGCCACGCGATACTATTCGCCACTCCTTCGGAGTGACTCATATGGTATCGCTTACTAGACCCACCGCCACGTTCCACCCCCGACCCATTGCCGGGTCAGGCTTTTATGCCACTGCCTGCTTCATCCGTTCCATTCCCTCTCAGGGAAAAGGGTTGGGGTGAGGTCGTATCCCACGAATAACGAACAACTTATACGAATAGTTTCATTTGTCATCCTGAGTGCAGCGAAGGATCTTTTGAAAAGAGTGCAGTGTACAGTGTGCAGTTTAAAGGGAAAATTGAGAGTAGTGCTTGTTTTTTTTTTCACTATCAACTATCAACCATCAACTGTCAACTCTGCTTGTCATTCCGAGCTAGTCGAGGAATCACATTAAAAAGTGATATAGGTACAAAGAGATGCTTGGGCAGCGCACAGCATGCCAAAGAATTGTCTATCCTGGTATATTTGGGCAAATATAGCTACAGCTCATTTACGTAATCAATAAACTCATACGTATTTCCAACCCAGTTGAGATACCTGAAAAAATCGATGGTTGGAATTACCAGCGATGCAGTATTTAGGTTTGGGTGAAAGCTAAGTCGTTGAGTGTTTTTTAGTTCACTGTCGATAAACAGATGCACATGGCGAGAGGTGTCGTGAAGTAATCCAAAAGGCGATACCGAACCTGGCGTTAACCCCAGGTAGCGTTTCATACGCTCGGACGAGGCAAATGTTAGCTTGCCTTGTTTTAGTAGTTTTTCGAGTTGATGAATGTTCAGCATCTTACGGTATTCCAGAATTACCAGGTAGTGCCTGTTTCCTTTGTGGTTCCTGAAAAAGAGATTTTTGCAGTGCGATGAATTTATCCCTTCCCAGTATTTAGAGGCAATTTCAACAGTGGGAGCCTCAGGATGCTCGTAGTATTCAAATGGAATACTTAATTCGTTTAGCGTTTGGTAAACCAAGGGGTCGCCACGGTACTCCATATGGCTAAAGTACTAGATTTTTAAAGTTAAGGTTTACCTGTTCGCAATTGAACTCGTTAGGGTTGTAATTTTCTCCAAGCCAGTCGGCAATTAGAGGGTATTGTCTATCGCCCTTATTATGTTTTGCAAGGAGTTCAAGTACTTCACAGTAATTAATTATACCCCCAGAATCCTCGGGTGGCGATTTGCCCTGCCCTTGAAGGCAAACGGGTTTTTTGCTTAGCTCACCTGAATTTGTAGCAAGAAGCGAAATTGATATTGTCCAAAAATCGGCCAGATCATAAACATAGATAAGGCTCTCCCATTTGTTCAATGCATTACCCAATAAAATTTCTTCCTCATTCTTGAGTATTGACTTATCGGCATTGTAAAAATGTGAGTGCATATTACTCCACTCAAAGGCTGCTTGTATTACCTCATGAAATAGTTGTAGGTTGATATTTTCATCAACCCTAATAATTCTGAATATCTCGGGCTTTGAGTTTACTATGCTTAACTTTACGTCAATCATTTTGAGGAGTTTGGCTTATTGTCACCAAATATAAACATTTTTTGCAAGCGTAAGGATTACTATGGAAGATTTAAGTTATAAACAAAGCGTTTTTTGGGTTAAGCATATCATAGGTTTAATTTCCAGTTAGAATGAAATAAATTAGCGAAATATAAAAAATAACCCAAAAGGTCTTTCTTTTTGATAAAGTTTAATAATTTTGGATAAAACGAGAACGCTTTAATAGTAATATATGATTAGATTCCTAAAGGATATTAATTTGAGGTTAAAATTATTGTTAGTATTGATAGTTTTAACTTTTTTATATGGTTTCTATATTGATTTTTTTGAAGGGCCTAAGCCTATACATGAGTGGCGCAAAGCAGATTGTTTGTCAATTACCTATAATTACATGAAGGGTGAGCCTTTTTTTGAACCGAAAACAAATCTTATTTTAGAAAACGGTAACAGGAATGCGGTGTCTGAATTTCCAATTATATATTTTTTGATGGGGAAACTATGGTCTGTAATAGGGCAAAATGAGTTTTTGTATCGTTTATTAAGTTTTGTTCTTCTTTTGTTAGGAATTATTTTATTTGCGACAGTAGTACAGTATTATCTAAAATCACAAAAATATACAATTATATATAGCGTTTTTATGTTTTCATCGCCAATTCTTATTGGATATGCCCACAATTTTATCCCTAATCCAATTTCATTTGCTTTAAATTTGATTGCTGGCTTTTTTGTATTTCAATTTTTACAAAATAATAAATTATATGGATTAATAGGCTTCTTTGTTTTTAGTACTTTAGCAATACTTATCAAGATAACAAGCATATTGGTTTTTATGTCCTTTATTGGAGCATTTATTTTTTATGAACTTTTTGATAATAACTACTTTTGGAGAAAATATAAAATAAAAATATCATTACTTTCAGGCTCATTCATTCTTACTTTAGCATTAGTAGCTGCATGGTATTATTATGCAATTTATTATAATACTAAGTATGATTCTCACTTATTTTCAACAACAATTCGTCCAATATGGGAAATACCTGCTGAAAAGCGAAATGAAATTTTTTGGCATATAATAAATACAATGATAAATTATGCGTATCACAGAGTTATTGTTTTTGCGCTTATAATTTTTGGTGTTGTTGCACTATTTTCTAGGTCAATTAACGCTTTTCTTAAATGGTTAATAGTTATGTCTATAGGTGCCTTATTTTCATACCTCATTCTTTGGTATTGGGTTTTTGATGTTCATGACTACTATTTAATAGAGATACTTTTTGTATTTAATGTTTTGTTTTTTATCTTTCTTTATAAAATTAATTCGTTTTTTAGTTTCCTAGATTTAAAAAAGATTAATCTAGCATTATATTTTTTTATAATTTTTGTAGTTCTCCATGCATACACATGCAGTTGGGTTCGCTTTTCAGCAAATCCAAAATTGATTGTAAATAATATTTTTCTTAAAAAAAGAGATATTGATACATGGCGCTGGTTTAATTATGACTATGGGATTAATTTAAAAACCCTTCAAAGCAAATCTGATGAGATAAAAAAAATTATTCAACCATCTGATACCATTTTATGCCTACGTGATTATTCTCCTAATGTACATTTATATACCCTTGGAAGAATTGGATATTCAAAATTTCTATATAATGGATTTTCCGATAGGGAAGCTATTGTTGATGCATATAAAAGGGGTGCACGATATGTTGTGTTTTTAGGTAGTGAGGAGGAGCGGGCTAAAATACCTTATTCAGATTATGTTGCCTACCAATACGAAAGAATTTATATTTTTGATCTTAAACCCTATAAGAAAATACAATGAAAATAAGTGTAGTACTGCCTTGTTATAACGAGGAAGGTAATATAAAATTACTATATAGTGAATTGAGGAGTGTTCTTACAGATAAGTATGAGTATGAAATCATTTTTGTTGATGATGGGAGTGTGGATGGCACTCTCTCAACAATTAAAGAAATTGCAATGGATGATAGAAAGGTAAAAGGTATATCTCTTTCAAGAAACTTTGGGCATCAATCTGCAATTATTGCTGGGATGAATAGTGCTTCGGGCGACTATATAATTACTATGGATGCAGATATGCAGCACCCGCCAACTTTAATCCCAACATTAATTAACAAAGCAAATGAAGGTTATGATATTGTACTTACAATTAGAAAAAGTACTGTTGATGCAAAATTTATTAAAAGAATAACATCGCATTTATTCTATCGTTTTTTTAATTATCTCTCTGATATTCCATTAAAAGAAGGGAGTGCCGATTTTCGCTTGATGACACGAAATGCCGCTAATGTTTTCTTAGGTTTGCCTGAAAAAGTACGTTTTAATCGGGGTTTAATCAATTGGATGGGTTTTAAAACAGCTTTTGTTGAGTATCATTCTCCCAGGCGCATTTCTGGAAAATCTAAATATACATTTATTCGGATGATAAAGTTTGCAATTGCTGGTATACTTTCTTTCTCATCTAAACCTTTAAAAATTCCCTTTATATTAGGGCTTTTATCATTCATTTTTGGATTGGGTTACTCAATATATGTTTTAGTTCAATTTATTAATGGCATGACTATCCCAGGATGGGCTTCTACTATAATTCTTATACTCATGCTAGGTGGCGCTCAGATGTTAAGTCTTGGAATAGTTGGGCTTTACATAGCAAGAATATTTGAAGAAACCAAGCAACGTCCTATTTATATCATTAAAGAGCGAATTAACATTGAATAATTAAAAAACAAAAAGGCTATCCGAAAAAGGATAGCCTTTAAGTGGGAGTAAAGCTGACCTAACCTTTAGTATACCAAAAGCTCTGCTCCGTTACTAATCACACAGGTAATAATTTGAGGAATTTTACCATCGGGTGTTTTGTAGTTTTCTTTTACACATTTTGTAAACTCATCAATATGGGCGTTTTTAACCACATTTATTGTGCAACCCCCAAAACCCCCGCCCATCATTCGTGAGCCAACCACATAATCGAGTTTTTCAGTTAACTCAACGAGCTTGTCAAGCTCTGGACAGCTAACCTCATACATGTCACGGAGTCCGTAATGCGACTGGTACATTAACTTTCCGAACGATTCAAAGTCCTTTTGGGTTAGTGCTTTACCAGCATTAACCACGCGCTGATTTTCCTCAACCACATACAAACACCTTTCCCACACCTTACTGCTAAACTCTCTTTTATGGTTGTTTAAATCATTGATTGTTACATCGCGTAGCGATTGTATTGAATTATTGTACTTTTTAAGGATATCAACTCCGGCTTGGCACTCCTGCCTGCGTTTATTGTACTCCGACGAAGCTAGCGAGTGCTTTACCCCGGTATTAACCAAAATGATGGAATGGTTATCCATATTGAGTTCAAAGGGCTCAAACTCAAGGCTACGGCAGTCGAGCTGAAGTACATGGTTTTGCTTGCCATGCAGCGATGCAAACTGATCCATTATGCCGCATTTTACCCCGGCATACTCATGCTCAGCCCTTTGGGCTATTTGGGCAAGTTGCATGCGCGTAAAACCAAGCCCATAGATATGGTTCAGCGCAAAGGCCAATCCGCTCTCAATTGCTGCCGACGATGACATTCCCGCTCCAATTGGAACATCGCCACCAAAAACACAGTCAAAACCTGGGATATCTTTACCCTCGGCTACCATTTGGGCAATTACTCCTAAAAGGTAGTTTGCCCAGTGCGTATTTGATGGCTCAATCTTGTAAACGGGGGTTGTGTAATCGCGCCTAAAATCGGCAGCGTGGAACCTGTATAAGCCAAGTCCATTTGGTTTTATGGCAAAGTATGCGTAACGGTTTATGGCCGCAGGCATCACAAAACCATTATTGTAGTCGGTGTGTTCGCCTATCAGATTCACCCTGCCGGGAGCTCTAAAAACTAAGGGATCGGAGCCAAAACGATCCTTAAAAGTTGAAACAATCCTTTCTACCATTGGTTTACTCTAGAATTATTACCAATCCACTACGGGGTTTTACCTTAAAGTTCTGTTTATCGTTTTTACAAATATGTTTTGAGCTTAGTACTAATTCGTCATCGGAATTACCTTCAGCAATAATTGTCATTTTATACTCCCTGTCATCGAGGAGGTTAAGGTTTAAGTTAAACTCATGCTCTTGGTTTGCAGTCATACATCCAATATACCACTTATCGCCATGTTTACGGGCAACTGCAATGCTTTCGCCAACTTTGCCTTCAAGGGCAATGGTTTTATCCCATGTAACGGGAACTCCTGATAAAAAGTTCAGAGCAATGCTATCTTTTTGGTAGAGCGTTGGCGAGTCGGCTAGCATTTGAACCCCGCCGTGATAAACTATATACATTGCCATTTGCTGGGCCCTGGTGGTCATGGAGTGGGGGTTCTCCCATGATTTTACGAATTGTTCAGGGGTTACATGTCGCATTGAGCCGGGTGTGTAATCCATTGGGCCAACCACATTCCTAACGAAAGGAATGGTAAGGTTATGAACCGGTGTGCACTTGTCGGAAAATTTGTTGTACTCAAGCCCAAGCACTCCCTCAATATTAACAATGTTTGGGAAAGTGCGATTTATTCCGGTAGGCTTATACATACCGTGTAGGTTTAGTAAAAGGTTGCGCTTGGCACATTCATCGGCTAACTTATTCACAAAATCAACTATTCGTTGGTCAGCGCGGTCGAAAAAGTCTACCTTGATCCCTGCTACTCCCAATTGGCTAAACATGTCGAGGTTAGCTGTAAAGTCTTTTTCAATGGTGTTCCACATGGCCCAAATAAATACCTTAACACCCTTGCTGTTGGCATAGTCAATTATCTCCTTGAGGTCTAGGTTTGGATTAACCTTTTTAAAATTCCAAAGTTTAGCCCACCCATCGTCAATATTGATGTACTCAATGCCGTTATTGGCGGCAAAGTCAACCATATACTTGTAGGTCTGGGTATTTATCTCCGGTTTAAATTCAACGCCTTGTAGGTTCCAGTTATGGTACCAGTCCCAAACCACCTTACCTGGTTTTACCCAACCAAAGTCCATTTTGGGCTCATCGGCCAACAGGTAAACCAAACTATTTTGTAGAATTTCGGCATCGTTTTGTGCCACCATTACCACACGCCAGGGGTATGAACGATTACCATTACTTTTGGCAATATAGTTTTCGGTTTTCTTTACCACCATCCTTGAAATTTGAGGCCACTTGACCAGATGAAGTCTGCCTGGCAATTCCTGTTTTTCCTTCTTAGGATAAAGAGGGAATACCGCTTTTACTGAGTTCCCTGCATCCTTGCGGATGAACATGCCCGGATATTCGAAGAGATTCGATTCCGATATCACAACCAGTTCGCCGCTTGGTGTTTTATACATGAAGGGGGTTAAACCTAGAGTGCCATCGGCTATGGTTTGCATCGATTTTGGCAAGTAATTAACCTCAAATGGAGTAAGGAAACCCTTCACCTCGGGGAAGTAAACAGTTGAACTGTTTGGAATGTTGAATTCACTTGTTTCATTATAAACTATAACCTCCCTGTCAAAAGCTGAAACAACACGCCAAGCAAAACCCTCGTTATAGCAACGGAACTCAACCGAAAGGCCATTACTATAATTCAGCTTTAGCTGGTTGAAATTTTCATCAATCTCCTTTGTAGTACCCCAAAGTAATTTCACAGCTTGGTTTTTGCTATTGAATGTTGCGGTATGCTCCCCAAAAAAATCGCTCTCAGCAAAAGCACTTGTTCTCATTGCTATGCCCGAGGGTTCAACAATTGCATTGCCATTACAGGATAGCGAATAGGTTAACCTATCCTTTAAATCGATATTTGCCACTAAAATGCCATTGGGCGATTTTAAGGTGTAACTTTGCCCAAACATCAATTTTGTAGTAAATATCAGAGCTGTTAGTATTGATATTCTTTTCATTGTGTTGCAGTTATGCATTTTAACTAGTTTTTGGTAACCGGTTTGAGGCTTACCTGAAACTCAAACTTCTTGCCCTTTAAAACATATTCTTCCAGGTAGTTGTAGAAGAAGCTTTCGCTACCAAGTGCATTTTGCGCCAGGTCGATATAAAGATGGTTGACGGGACTTTCAACTAGGTCGGGTGTATGTGTTGCCTTGGTGAGTGTTTCTAACGAGTAGGGGTGTATGCTAAAGCAGAACGATTTCCCGGTTACCTCAATCCCGCTTGTACCGTTGGGGTTTAATATGCTTACTCTGTCCACATCGTAGCGGTTACCGTTTTCCTGAGGCTTTATGTATGGGGTAACCATACTATCAATGGTTTTGCGGTATAATCCCCAATGTGCAGCGTAGCTGCGGTCGCGGTAGTTTTCCTGAGGCCCTCGGCCAAGCCACTCAACCTGCGAGAACTCTTTTGGCAACTCAAGCATAAGGCCAACACGGGGCAGGTTGAATTTTTTGCTACAGGTCAATTTATAGTTAATATCTACAACTCCGTCAGGGTTAATAACATGGGTAATCACAGCATTAAATCTCGATTTATTTCCTTCAAGGGTCTGGCGGGTTAGCACTACTACCCCCTTGCCGGTTCTGGAAATTGTAACCTTCGATTTCTTAATAATCAAATTGTCTAACCCATACTTTTGCCAAAGTTTTCCGTGGAACGAGAAACGAGGGTCGGGGTTGAATCCCGTGCCAATATCGTTACTTGTTGGGGCTCGCCAAAGGTTAACCCTTGGACCGTTCTGGACAACCATTTCGCCATTCGATTTCCATTGTGAAATTGTTCCGGTAGTTTTGTCGAATTCAATGCTAAAAGCCTCGCCACTAACAGTCCACGTATCTGCATTTTCGGTTACATTCAAATTACCGCTAGTGGCAGCAATAGTGGTGGGTTTTTGAACCAGCCAGGGCATTTCGTATTGGTATATTGCCACCTCAAAGCCCTTTTTAGCCCATGGCTCATCGTTTGCCAGTTGAACCGATAGGTTAAGATGGTAACGTTTGCCCGGGTTGATTTGAGGGAGCGTGTATGGAATTGTTACTGAGCCCTCTCCATTTGGCTTAACATCGGGTAACGGCAGTTCCCCTTTTTGAACGGTAATGCCGTCTTCAGAAATGCTCCATGTTAGGTTAAAGCTTTTTAGGTTCAGGAAGGCATATGTATTCTTAAGGTTAACGGTTTTGCGTTCAAAATCAATCCCTGTAAATTTAATGTACTGTTGTACCTTTTTAATTTCGGCCATGGCAGGTTTAAGGGAACGGTCGGGAAAAGTAACGCCGTTCAGGCAAAAGTCCTTATCGTTGGGTTTGTCGCCAAAATCGCCTCCGTAGGCGTAGAATGGTTTGCCGTTAGGTGTATGTTTAATCAGACCTTGGTCAGTCCAGTCCCATATATAGCCCCCAACCATTCGTGGGTGGCTCTCGAATAAGTCCCAGTACTCCTTGAAATGGCCATTGCTGTTGCCCATGGCGTGCGAGTACTCACATATAAGTATAGGGCGTTCCTTTTTGTCGAGTTTAGCCATCTCCTTCAGCCTATCCAGGGTGGGGTACATACCAGCATTAAAGTCGTACTCTGTAAGGGCTTTTGACCATTGTAAGGCCGATATCATTCGCCTTAACTTTTCAAAGGCACCCACACCATCGAAGCTAAGGGGGCGTTTAAGAGCTTTGCTTTCATAATGTATAGGCCTTTTTACAGCATCAATTTTTCTGATGGTATCGGCCATGGCAACCATGTTTGGTCCATCGCCCGACTCGTTTCCTAGCGACCATATTATTACCGATGGATGGTTGCGGTCACGCATTACCATGCTAACACCCCGGTCAACAATAGCATCCTTCCATTCGGGGTAAAGCACTGGCGATTGATTACGGTACTGCCATAGGTAGTGCGATTCAACATTGGCTTCGTCCATTACGTAGAGCCCATACCTGTCGCATAGCTCATAAAAATATGGGTGATGCGGATAATGGGCTGTACGAACTGCATTGAAGTTGTTCTGTTTCATCAGGACAACATCTTTCTCCATGAGCTCATACGAAACCGTACGAGCGTTGTAGGGGTCGAACTCGTGTCGGTTTACTCCCTTTATTTTTATTGGTTGTCCGTTAACTAGTAGCTGTCCGTTTTCTACTTTAACATCCCTGAACCCAACCAGCTGCTGGTAGTATCTACCCTCAATCTCAACAATAAGTTGATAAAGTTTAGGTGTCTCGGCACTCCAAAGCTGTGGGTTTTTCACTATCTCATCAACTTTAAAAGTGGCTATCCCACTGCTCATTTTGGGTTGAACCGTTTTTTCAAACACTGCAATACCATTACTATCAAAAAGTGAAAGGCTGATGTTGGGTAGTTGGCTCGTTGTATTTGTTAGTACCCCGCTAACTGAAAGGATGGCCTCAGTATAGCTTTTACTGAATGAAGTGTTAACCTCAATATCCCAGAGTGCATTTTGAGGGTGAGCGTAAACAAATACATCGCGAAAAATTCCGCCTAATCGCCAGAAATCCTGATCTTCCAGGTAACTTCCATCGGACCAGTTGATTACCCTTGCTGCCAAAAGATTCTGGCCAGCGGTAATGTAAGGTGTAATGTCGAACTCGGAGGAGGTCATGCTTCCCTGTGAGTAGCCAACGTAATGGCCATTTATCCATAGGTCAATTGCCGATTGTACCCCAGCAAAGTGAATTATTACCCTACTTCCATTCCAATTATCAGGGATCCGGAAGGTGTGGCGGTAAAGCCCGGTCTCGTTTCCTTCGTTTGGAACAAAGGGTGGATTAGCTGGGAATGGGTGTATCTGGTTTGAGTAAATTGGGGTACCAAATCCCTTAGCTTGCCAGTTTGATGGAACAGGAATGGTGCTCCATTCGCTATCGGTAAATTCTACATTTGAGAAGTTTTCGGGAGTATTCAACGGATTGTTTATCAGCATAAATTTCCAATCCCCATTCAGGGATTGCACAAACTCAGAATTGAAAATGTAGGAAATAATGCTTGGCTTTTCAGGAAATGGGACCAGTAGAGTGTGTGAGGGCAGCCTGTTTATGGCAAAAACCTTTGGGTCTTGCCAATTCTGCGCTTGCAGCATAGTGCTGCAAACGCAGAGTATTATGAAAAGTGCTTTTCGCATCATCATTTAGCAGTTTTTCTATTGAATCTAGAACAGATAACCAACCAAAACGTACAATCCCGATGAACCGTAATTTTTGTTCATGGCCATGCCATAATCGGCCGATACCACAAAGTTTTCGTTCATTACGATTTTTAAACCAGCACCAAATGTGGTATATAAATCTTTATAGCTGTTTGAAAACAGTTGGTTGCGTTGGGCAACAGGAACATTTGTTAGGTCCAGTTCGTAACCTTTCAATACCTTGCCGGCATCGGCAAAAAGGTTAAAGCCTAAGTAAAAGTTTTGCCCAATGGCATGGAAGCGGTATGCCTTCCAACGAAGCTCAAAATTACCGATAGCTGTTTGCTGACCAACAACCCTGTTCATCAAAACACCCCTAACGGTTTGAGCGCCACCAAAACCTTCGTAGTAGTTGCTGGTGGTTAGGTGCTGACGGGCGTAAAAAGGCACTTTGCCAAGGTTCCCTTCGTACCAAAGTCTATATGCAAACGATAGTTTTTCCTTTACAAGCGTTAGGTATTGGCGATGGATTAACGATACTCGTCCGTAGTTATCGTTATTGCCAATGAACTTGGGCGATGCCCTAAAAAGTAGTTCTGTCCATACCCCTTTCATCGGGTTAGTTAAGCGGTCGCGGGTGTCAAAAACCAGCCCAAACTTAACGCTATTATCAAATCCACCATCTTTTTCGTCGGCCGGGATAATTCCCCAGCTAACAAGCTGATCGTATAGAATGGGAACATCAGGGATAAGCTCATCGTCGTCGCGCCCTTTGTTCAGGTGGTCAATATCTACTGTTGCAACATCGTACCAGCCAAGGTCAAAACCTGCAATCCACTTAAATTTGCTGTCGGCTATTCTGTCCTCAAGTAGGAAATCGGCTTTTGCAAGCTTACGGTCGTATTTGTAGAATACTTGAGAAATGAAATCGCCGGTGGCATCGATATTCTCAAAATCGGCGTTGTAAACGGTTTGTGTGCCATTAAAACCATAGAATGGGTATGTCCTGTTCCGGTTAAAGCTTAGGCGACCAATAAAGTGTTTGTTTGGAATAAGTGTGTAGGAATCGAAGTAGGCAATGGCATCCATGCTACCTTTTGTATAGGCCGATAGCTGAAGGTAAAGGTTGTGGTTGAAGTCGGGATACCTGGAGCCGTCGCCAAAGTCGAACGAGTTTACAATTGCTCCGTACAGCAGCCCAAGGTTTGAGTCATAGCCTAATGCCGGTAAAACGCCAACTGTCCAACCGGTTTTTACTTCTTCTTTGGCTTTTTTTTCTTGATTTTCCTGTGCAAACAACGATGTTGCAACTACACATACCAGTAATACAGAAATAACTTTTCTCATAGCTTTAATTTGGTTTTTGGTTTAGGTTTTGGGTAGCTATTTAGAAAAGTGTAGTAAGCTGGTCGTTCAAATAAAAAGTTTGAACAATTTTAAGGTAGACATGTGGTATTAAGCGATTGATATACAGTGATATGAAATTAGTAAAAAGAATCGTTGTCCGTTAAGTACTTTTTTTAGTTGAACTCCTGAACGCCTTTTTGTATTCTGATGGGGTCATGCCGGTTTCCTTCTTGAAAAGGGTGTTAAATGATGTTTTTGAGTTGAAACCCGAATCGTATGCAATTCCCAGAAGTGTTTCGTAATCGAAGGCCGGATTAGTTAACCTCTGCTTGGCCTCCTCAATCCTAAAACTGTTGATGTAGTTGAAAAAGTTTACCCCAAGCTCCTTGTTCAGGTAGTTCGATATTTCCTGGGTGCTTACCTTTAGCTGGTCAGCTAAATCCTGAATGGTTAACTCATTGTTTAGGTATGGTTTGTTTTTAACCATGTGCTCGTAAAGCAAATCGCCAAACTTTTGCAACTTTTTTTCTTGAGCCTCGTCGCTAACCTGGAGTTGTTTAGGCTTTTGGTGCTGATACAATACGGGTTGATGTATACCGTAGTAACTTATTGAAAAGGTAAAAACCAGCAAGCCCAGATGAAAAAGTTCAATGGGATTGAAAGGGAAAATGTTTTGGGTCGAAAAGATTATAAAGGTTATCCCCGAGGCAAAAAAGCCTGATAGAATCCAAATAGCTGTAGTTTTTAGCCAGTTAAGCATGATGGTTTCAGAGCGATACGAGAAATGATCGCCGAGGGTATGGTTGTGCTTACGAATCAGCTTTAGCGAGGCGCGCCAGTAGTAAACAATTACTAACAGGAAAAGTGTGAAGTTTAGAATCGCCAACCAGGTTATTGGCCCCTTACTAAAAAAATTTACCGAGTTAATATCAATGGGCTTGCCCCAAAAAACAGCAATTAATATAAAGAGATATACAGGGATTAGGTGCCTGTGGATATTCCTGATGGTTACAGTTTTTTTTGATGTTAAGAGCTTGGTGTAAAAGAAAAGAAAAGGCCCATAGCTCAAAGGAATAATGATCAGATCGGGGAGCCATGTTAGGTATTTTGCATTAAGCAGGGAGTAAAGCATTTCAATGCCTATAACAATTAACCAAATTACAAGCAATTTATCGGCAGCCCCCTTGTTTGGCTTACGGTAAACCAACAGTGCGGCAAACCATGCCTGAATAAGACCTATGTGATAAATAGGTAATACGTTATTCATGCCAATATTTTTGGATAAATGTATGGAAAAGTTAGGATATATGAAAAACGAATCCTTGCAACTGAGAATTATTGAACCAGAACGGTCTCCCTTAATATAACTGAGCTATATTATCCTATTCTCCCTAATAACATCGTGAACAATATCGGGCAAGTTGCTTTCAATGGTTTTTAAAACCTCTAGAACCCTTTTATGCCGGAACCGATTTTGTCCTATTTCGTTTATATGCTGAATAAATGCTTGCTTTAGCCCTTCGCTATTAATTACCCCTTCCATGTACTCCGATGCTCTATGGTAAAGCTGAATTATAGGCAGGTACTGAGGTGTTTCCTTCATCTGTTTTTCCTTGGGGATTAGCTTGTGCCTGCGGACCAAAGAGATTATTTTTGAGTACTTTTCAGCATGGAATAAAGCATCGATGTATGAGGTAAAAAACAGATGCCACCTAAACTCAAAAATTTCTTTTTTGTAAGCATTTAAAAATCCATCGGCATAATCTATTGCTTTTGCACACTGGTTATTTGCCACCAAGGTTTTAACGTAAAAGCTAACAAACCCTATCCGGTAGTATAGATTTCCAGATTTTTTAAGTTCAGGGAACGATGTAACCATAACCTCCAGGGCTTTTTCGTTTTTTCCCTGCCGGAGCAATACATCGCAAAGGTTAATTAAGTAAAATAGGTAATCACTATTGCGGTAGCGGATTGATAGGAACCCATACTTTTCAGCTTCGTCCAGCTCATTAAGCTTTGAGTGCATCATGGCACGGTTTGCGTAATAGTTTGCCAATATTCTTTTGGAGTAAAACACATCCCTTTTGAACTGGATGTCAAGGTGCTGGTAAACCATACGAAGCTTATCGAACTCCCTATTGGTGTAGTAAAGAATGGTAAGTCTTACCAATGCTCTGTACCGGGTATACCCATCAATGGAGTCGTTATAGTATATATCGGAAAAGAGTTTTTCCCAGGTTTCAAACTCCTCGGCTACCCAAATCTTTTTAAAGATAACCTTTTCGGCAGCCTCGTTCATTTTATTGTTAAGCTGTTGTGAGTTGAAGTAATTTACCTTAAAGCGTTCCAGGTAGCTAGATACTATTGCGTAGTTTCTTGGGCGATTCCGTACTAAAAGGTAGTCGCGGTAGTGTTGCAAAACCCTAAAAAACTTCATGAAGTAGTAGCTGGTAGGCGATACTTCGTCCATCTTTCGTAATAGTTCCACCTCTTGGTCGGATTGGATGGAATCGTTCATTATACTCTTTTCAATCTCACTTAGCCATGCATAAAAAAAATCGACATCAATCTTTTCAAGGTTTTCCTGAATCCAGGTTTTCATGTATGAGTATGTACGCTTATCGATTGATTTGTCGAACGGCAACCGGTTTTCAGGGTTTCTTGTGTTATAGTGGATTAGGTTTAGGATTTTTAAATTTTCATCCTTTTGAAATTGCTGTACTGAGATCAAGTAGTCCAGCTCATGCGGATAAAGTTCCGCACAAAAACTTTCGAAAGCGGCAAGTTTGTTTTTCATTTGATAAACGGTAAGCCGATTGCAATTTAGTAAAAAAGAACCGGCTTTGGGCCGGTTCAAATTATTAAATCTGTTTCAACCAATCAAGGGCATTGCACTCATCGGTAAAAAACCTTGATATAAACTTTTTGGGGTCGCGTTTGGCCATTATGTTTTTCACTGCAAAGGTTATGAAAGGGTCGTTTGGCAGTAATACTGCCGAGCAGCGATATCCAACGGCCTGTGCCTGGGGCAGCCATTCCTCATTTAACCACTTTTGGTCTTCAACAGCAAACACCTTTGCTTCGGTGTTGTCAGTAAGCACCTTGGTTATGTTGTGCTTACGCATGAGTTCAAGAGCAGCATTGCAACCCTTCCTGAATTCATCGCTAGGCGGAAGTCCCAGCCATTTTATTTTCAGGCAAGGCACATCTTCAACAACCTCTATTCTGCAATGTTTCCCAACCTCAATGGCTTCCATTTCTCCTCTACTTTTTTATGAATTCCATTACGTTGGCATTGAAAACTTCAGGCTTTTCGAACATCATGAAATGGCCACATTTAGGAACCATAATTAGCTTACTGTTTGCAATTTTTGATGCTCCGTATTTGGCTATGTCTTTAGTTTTACCCGGGTTAAGGTATCGGTTAGGAATTAAGTTGTCATTTTCACCAAAGAAAATGAGAGTAGGAACCCTAATATCGCTAAGGTAATCAATTACAGGTTCATCAACCATGCCTTTCACAGACTGAGCCACGGCGTAGCAATAACCATCAAAATCGGAAGCTTTTCGCATACGGAGCCTATCGGTAATCATAAACTCAGCTTCTTTGGGTACCCTATAAAAGTTTGTGGCCAGGTTGTTCTGAATTGCTTCAGCGGTGGTTAGCTTCACTCCTTTGGGTGTCATAACATCTCTGAACCACTGCTTTTGCCCAGCTGTAAATCTTTCGAATCCGGCTGGAGCCACCAAAATAAGTCCCTTTACAATTTCAGGGTGAAGTAGGGTGGTAGTAATTGAAATTTGTCCGCCCATTGAATGGCCAGCAAGGTAAACTTTCTGAAGGTTAAGTTCTTTCACTAGTTCCGATACTACTCCGGCATAGTACGACATTAGGCCGCTATGAGGTTCCTTACTTGATTTGCCATACCCAGGGAGGTCAATAGCAATACAGCGGAAATGCTGGCTTAACTCAATAATGTTCCTGCTCCATGAAGGCGAGTAACTTCCTAAGCCGTGAATAAAAATAATAGTCTCATTGCCCTGTCCCATGTCGGCATAGGCTATGGTATGTCCATCGTGGGGCAAATAGACCTTTTTAACCTGAAATGGGTAGTCAAGGTCATCCATTGTTTTCAAATCGCTTAAACCCTTATAGGGTGAGCTGCAGCCCGATGCAATCATGACAGTCAGGAATGCTATTTTAAAATATCGAACCATTGCTATTCAATTAAAACATTAACCATTTAAATACCACAAAAGCAGTCCATGGGTTTGCAGGGCGTTTATCGAGGTCACCGTTTACGGAACTACCATGGGAATTCTCTTTGCTGTCGTAAAAATCGCCTAACATAAGGTAGGCTCCATGAAGTTCAAGACTCATAAATGGGCCAAAATTGTACATAATAGCACCGTTCAACTCAGTTCCCATAAGAAATCCACCATTTTTAGGTTGAACATTGGAAAGTGCAAACGCACCACCCACCTTTGCATTTAGGCGGTTAGGTATTATCCCTTTTGAGAATGATAAGGTGCTGGCAGTTAGCCCATAGCCCATATTGGAAATATCGCATATAGCTGGAGTAAAACGGTTAACCACATTGCCATGAGGCATTAGAATGTACGAACCGCTACTAATGAAAATTGCACCTGGCGAAGCCCACTGATTTCCAGTGATTACACCAGAATATCGTCCGTCCTTTAAGCCGTCGGCATCGCCCGTGGAGTATAGCATATCAAGCGTAATTGCATCGGAAAGGGTTTGCCCGTAACGGTACGATACCCTTAGGTTGGCTGCAAGGCCAAGAAAATCATTAGCCTTAGTCCATTCACTTTGCGATACAGTTTTGTTTAAAAGTGTATCGGCTTTGCCCAGGTTAACGTTTACAAAACCTGTAACCATCCATGGATCCAGCCAATGCTCGGTGTTACGCCCAAAGAATGTGCCTAACCAGTAAATATCGGCTTTGTAGGGTACATCACCATAGCGAAAGAAATATGTACCGTTGTATGAGGAGAGAAGGGAATTTAATCCTTGTCCAAGAATTGAAACACCACCTTTTCCCGATGCTCTATCGCGCAGCCAGTAGGCCGACAACCCCCATTTCCACGCGCGGCTTATATCCTTTTCGCCTGTAAGTTCTAACAGGGAAACGTCGTCGTTTTGTTCGGTGGAATTTTCGTAGAGCTGGTAGTATCCGGCTTTTATTCTTGAAAAGTCCCAATCCTTCCTAACGGAGATACCCACACCATCGGTACCCCAGTAAGCAAGGCGGTAACCTGTGGTGGTCATTTTGTCGAAAACTGTTCGGTATGGGTTATATGGAGTGTCGAAGAGGCGCTGTAAGCCAAGGTTAATATACCAGCCCTTCGACGGATTTAGCTCTATCTCGATATTTTGGGTTTGTAGGTTCACCTGGTCGGCCGAAATGCCCGAACCAAGATTACCACCAACTCCGTAGGCAGCGTCGCCCCATGTCCAATCAATTTCAAACGATGCACGCAGCAATGCTTTACCGTTGAATAGTTTGGGTTGATAAATGAAAAAGGGTATTAACCTTTGTTCAAAATACTTTGAGGTTAGCGAATCGCTGGTGGTGGTTGAGTTACCTCCAAATAAACGGCCCACAACCTGTCCTTTCAGAAATTCGCTCTTTGCATACATGTTGGAAGCCACTCCCTGATTGATAAAGAAGGCAAAAAACTGCAACTCCTTATCGGCTTTTTCAGGTATTTCCCTTGAGAAATACTGATTTGTGGGCACTTGCCCCTGAATGCTCCATGCAAAAAGCATGGTAAGCATAAGACCAACAACTCTTTTTTTCATCGATACCCTTATATGTTCAATGGTTTCTAAAAAAGAAAAAAGGGACTTGCTGCGTTTGCAAGCCCCTTTATGATGAGATTAACGAACAATTTTAATGTATTTCTGAACGTTATTTGTGCCCAAAGCGCCACCACTTGTACTTCCAAATCCACCCTGAGCGGTAGGAGGGGTAACACCTTGCAATTGAGGCTCGGTTTGAGCTACTTCATAGTTCATGGTGTAAGGGGTTTTGGTGGCATCTATTTCAAAAATCCCCTGACTGGTGAGGGCTGTAGGTGAAGTTTGATTTAATGTGATGTTCCAAATGTTACCAAAACCTGACTTGGTTTGTACATAGGTGCCGGTAAGAGTGGTTTTTGCTCCATCGCTGAACGATTCAACCAGGTAGGTATTATCCTTGTTGAACTTGGCATAAATTGAGTCAATTCCAAAGTAAGCAAGTAATGGTGCAACATTTGTACCCGATGAGTACCATTCCCCAACAATCCCTATTTTTTGTGGATCGTTTGAATCATCATCTTCGCTTTTTTCGCAAGCCACAAAGACTACTGAAAGCATCATGGCTAAAACAAGTAACTTTTTCATTTTTGTAAGATTTAGTGTTTGACTTTAAGTTCTGTTTGGTTCATTTATGCTAGCAAGTAACAAAAACTCATTCTATGGGGTCAACATTGCATTAAAATATCTTGGGTTGACATTAAGTTGATGTTACTTTTAAAAGTAGATTAATAATCAGAAAAACAGATACATAACAACATGGGGTGTGGGTTCGACCACCTAACCCCAGCGGATAACATTTGCACCCCAGGCATACCCTATACCGGCAGCAATCATTGAGATAATAGTGCCTTTCTTGATTTTGCCTGCCCTAAGTGCAAGGTGGAGCGATAGGATTTGATCAACTTGTCCCATATGTCCATAGTCTTCAAGGTAAATGGTTTGATCCATGGTTAAACCCAGCTCCTGCACCATACTCTCGTACATCGACCTTTTAAAGTGAAGGCAGGCTAAGTATCCCAACTTATCTTTATCAACGCCGGATTTCTTAAATGCCATATTGATGCAGTGCATCCAGTTGCTCATTGATACTTCGTTAAGCCTCTCCTTCATGTGCTTTTCATCGAATACCCTAAGCGATTTGTAAGCTTGATTAACGTTGTCAGCCGTAATTGGTTTGCAAGTTCCTCCAAACTCCACGCCAACATCGCGGGAAAGTGAGCCGTCGGTCATTATATGCGTGCCCAGCAAAACGTTACACCCATAATTGCGCTTCATGATAAGTGCCCCGGCTCCAGCCGAAAGGTTATACATAAACGATACGGATGGATCCTTAAAGTCAATGAAATCGCCGTTTCTGTACCCACCAACAATCATTACAGTTTTGATATCCTCGTCGGCAAGCATCATGTCCTTGGCAATTTTCATTGCAGCAACAGTTGTGCCGCATCGCTGCTGAACATCTATTGCCCAAGCATTTTTGGCTCCAATTTGTTCCTGTATGTATATGCCCGATGTGGTTAAGGGGTACTCCTTCCATTCCTCACCTATGCATAGTATCAGATCAATGGATTCAGGATCGACTCCAGTATTTATCAAAGCATCTTTAGCAGCCTTGACACCCATTTCCTGCGTTCCATCTTCTGGCCCGGGAACAACAATCGATTTTATTCCTAATTTTTCAACTACCGCTTGTTCACTCCAAACTCCACCGGTTGCTTCAGCAATCGCCCGGGCAGTCAATCTTCCCTTTGGGATATAAATACCTGTTCCAACTATTCCAACATGTGTATTCATTCTTTCAAATAATTTGAAGTTTAGTAGATAAACAAATTACTTCCTACTGCCAGTCCTGCACCCGAGGCAATAAATACAATTTTATTGCCTCGCTTTACTTTGCCCTCGGTAACAGCATGATGAAAAGCCATGGGCACACATCCCGATCCTGTATAGCCGTACCTATCCATGATGCAGGTTGTTTTTTCCATGGGTTGCCCCAGTTCATCCATGACCTTAACTATTACTGACCGGTTTATCTGTGTGAAGATGAAGTGATCCACCTGATTTGCTGTTAGGTTATTGTTACCCAAAAGTTTATGGGCAACCATGGGCCATAGCCTAACGTTTCTGTCGCCAGGTAGTGGTTTTAGGTTCTGAAGCCCGTACTCCTTGGCATCAATTTTCTGATGTGTTACTGGGTTACGACTTCCGCCGGAGTATATGCCAATAAAATCCCACTGTGTGCCATCGGCCAGGTGTTGTCCTGCAATATAGGCCGACTTTCCACTGGTATCCTTCTCCAGTATGAAGGCTCCGGCTCCATCGGCAAAAATTGAGTATCCAAAACCATCGTCGGGGCGTACAAATGCAGGCATGTTGTATACCCCAATAACCAATGCATACTCAATGTTTGATGAATTACTAAGTGTCTTAGCTGCCGTGTCGAATGCTATAGTGAAGCTAGCGCACGAAGCATTTATATCAAAAGCGGTTGACCAGCACTCCTTTCCCTGTAAGCGTCCTTGAACCACAATTGCAGTTGCTGGCGAAATAAATTCTGGAGTATCGGTTGCTACTATAATTAGTCCTATATCATCGGCTTTAATTCCTGCCTGTTCAATAGCGTTTTGAGCCGCTTTTGTTGCAAAATCGGCTGTGGTTTCGTTTAATCCTCTTAGGTGAGCTATGTGCCGTTTGTAAATTCCAATTTTTTGTTCTGTCTTCTCGGCATCAAAATCGATATTGGCTATTATTTTGAGTTCCCTGTTATCGATGGCCTCGCCCGGGGCATAAATACCGGTTGCTTTTATTCGTACTGGAATCATAATGTAAAGCGAATTATTAAATGTAACCCATTTGCATTGCTTTTTCGGTGAGCTCATCGCGGAACTTGGGATGAGCAATGGAAATTAGCGCTTTTGTACGCTCTTTTACGGTTAATCCGGTAAGCCGTGCATATCCCCATTCCGTAACAATGTAATCGGTGTGGCTCCGGTGAAGGGTAACGGCAGTGCCCTCGGGTAGCACGGGTACAATTGTCGATATTTCACCATTGCGGGCAGTTGAACGGCATGCAATAATTGATTTGCCTAACCCATCGAACCCCTCAATGGCACCCTCGGCTGTATCGGTTTGCCCACCAGTACCAGAGTACTGGTTAATACCTATCGATTCGCTGGCCACCTGTCCTGTAAAATCGACCATGATGCAAGTATTGATTGAAACCATTTTGGAATTCTTGCGGATGACGCAAGGGTCATTAACGTACCGCCCCCTCAGGAATTCAACCGAAGGGTTATTATCGAGCCATCGGTATAGTTTTTCCGAACCCATGGCAAACGTACAAATGAATTTGCCGTTATGCAGTGCTTTCTTTTTGTTTGTGATAACACCAAGCTCATAGAGTTCCATCATTGAGTCAACCATCATCTCCGTGTGTACGCCAAGATCTTTTTTGTTGCGCAACGATAAAGCGGCAGCGTTAGGGATTTCGCCAATTCCAAGCTGAATGGTTGAGCCGTCGTCAACCAGTTCGGCTATGTGCTCTCCAATTCGCATGGCTTCCTCATCGGGTTGGGGCGAAGGGAGCGTTGGTGGCACCTGCGAGTACTCAACAAAGTAATCAACATCGGTGATGTGAACATGAGTATCGCCAAAAGTACGGGGCAGATGGTCGTTAACCTCAAGTACAACAATCTCTGCTGCTTCAAGTATGTCTTTTTCGTAAGTAACCCCAAGGGAGAGCGATACAAACCCTTTCTCATCGGGAGGAGTGCAAGTTCCGACAAACATGTGTGGCTTGCGAACTTTCAACCTATCGGTTGCTGCCCGGTGAAGCATGTTGGGAACATAGGTTACAGTGCCTGTTTTCTCCTTTATTGCCTGCCTTGACCCGGGTGCATGAAACCAGCTGCAAAGCTCAAAGTGACCCTTCATCTCTGGTTTCATGTAAAAGTCGTAAGGTTTCATGGTTAGAACGGAGAATACCTTAACGTCTTTCACCCTATCCTTGGCTAAATGGAACTTGCTCATGCAACCCTGTGGTTCCGAAGCACACTGGGCAACAATAATATCGCTATCGCTTTTTATCAAATCAGCCACCTGTTCAATGCTGATTAGTTTACTTTTATACAGATCGTTAAACTTGCTCATATCAACTCCGTGTATTATTTACTCTTATTAACATGCCTTGAAATATAAAACGCTCCATACCCAAATATCACTGAAGCAATTATAGCGGTAGATGCAGCAATTGCCGGATTACGAACCACCCCTTCAATATAGGTGTTGAAGATACCAAAGCTAATGGAATACTTGGTGTGTAAGTAAGGAATGAAGTAATAAACACCGAAGTGTGTAACTGTTGCAACTATCGATGCCAGGAAGGGTATCCATGATTTTACTTCCTTTTGGAAGATACCCATAAGTATTGGAACAAAAATTATGGAAAAATATGCGTAAACACCATTTTGTGCCAAAATTGCAACGCTAAGTTTGGGGTGTAGCAGTTGGTCGCGAGCAACAAAAAATGCCACCAGTGCAAGTGCTGCAATAATTATTCGGTTAACTGTTAGGTATTGCTTTTCGCTTAATTTTCTCTTTTCGCCCCATAAGGGTTTGAAAATGTCATTATTAATGCTGCTGCTCAGCGATTGAATTAACCCTTCCAGTGTTGACATTCCTGCCGAAATCAGCCCAAGAATTACTAGCAAACCGACAAGAGTGGCAACAATTCCATTGGAAAAAACTTTCACAACATAGGAGGGAATGATGCTATCGTTTGTAAGATGTACTCCATTCAAGGTAAGGTCAGGAAACTCAATGCGAGCCCATAAACCGGCAATAACAACGCTAAAGAATAGTATTTCAACTATAATCGATGTGGCTAAGAATTTATTTACGTCGCTCTCCTTTTTAAGTAGTAACGATTTGGTTATGATATGCGGCTGGCAAACAACGGCTACCCCAATTACAATCTGTGCAAATATTATTTCATAAAAGTCACGGAAAAGAGGGCTGTTCGGATTAGTTGGTTTAGCCAGGGCCGGGTCAATGGAAGCAAGTTTTTCCATAAAAGCACCAAAACCATCCTTTAAATGATGTATGCCTGAAAATACAAGTATGGCTGCAACCACAATCATAATAACAGCCTGGATTGTGTTTGTGTAAACCATTGAGTTTGCACCGCCAAACATCATATAGCCAAATACAAATAAAACGATAACAGCAAGTGTATAAACCTCATTGGCATTAAGTGCACTAGCAAAAACCTTTGTGAGCGCAACAAGGATTAAAACTATAAATGTGATTAGTAAAACCGAAAGTATGGCTATAAAAAAGGCATACGGTTTACTATTATACCTCTTCTCCATCCAACTGGCAAGCGAAACAGCGCTTACCGATTGGCCAAAACGCCTGAAGCTTTTTGTGAGAACAGTTAACGATATTAGCGTTGCTAACGGGAAGAAAAGCCCAAACGATAATACACCACTAATCCCGTAGTTTGCAATTAAGCCTGGATTTATAACAAAAGTAGCAGCGCTTGTCATTGCAGCTGCAAGCGATAGTCCAACTGAATAGGGCGAAAAAGTAACGCTGCCAAGCGCATAGTCGCTCATACTTTTTATGCGCAATGCCCCTTTGATAACAAAGAAAAGCACCACACCGGCATAAAGCGCAATTAAAATCCACGTTCCAATAACTTGCTCGCTAGTTGCCATAGGTTTGGTTTATTAGGTTAATAAAGCCAAAGACGCAAGTTAGGCAAATAATACCTTCCTGCGTCTATGGATGCAAATTTGAATTAGATAGTTATTCCTCCATCAACGCTTAATACTGCTCCATTTATGTAGGCAGCCTCATCGCTGGCTAGGAATAGGTAGGCTGATGCAATTTCTTCGGGCAAACCCAAGCGGCCAACAGGAACTTTCTGTTCCATACCTTTTAGAACATCCTCGGGCATCTTTTTAACCATTTCGGTTGCTATGAAACCGGGTGCTACAGCATTAACGGTTACGCCTTTACGACCAAGCTCTTTTCCCCAAGTTTTTGTCATTCCAATTAACCCTGCCTTTGTGGCCACATAGTTGGTTTGGCCAAAGTTGCCATAAAGGGCAACAACCGATGAGGTATTGATAATACGGCCATAACCTTTTTCGGTCATGTATGCACTTACACACTTTGTGCAGTTAAATACTCCGGTAAGGTTAACATCAATAACTTCCTGCCACTGCTGGGGCGTCATTTTCTTTAATGTTGAGTCGCGGGTAATTCCAGCATTGTTGATTAGTATATCAATTCTTCCGTATTTGTCTATAGTATCTTTAGTTGCGGCTTCAACTTCCTCATACTTTGCAGTATTTACCTTTACAAATTCAGCATTACCGCCATTTTTCTTAATTTCATCAACAGTAGCCTTCCCCTTTTCCTCGTTCATATCCCAAATAATCACGGTTGCGCCTTCCTGTGCAAAACGGATCGATGCAGCTTTACCAATTCCATCGGCACCGCCGGTAATGATTGCAATTTTATTCTCAATTCGTTTCATGGTAGTTATTGTTTTAGGTTAAATGTTTTCAACAATTAATGCGGTTCCCTGTCCACCACCAATACATAGCGTAGCTAAGCCTGTGGTGGCGTTTCGGCGTTTCATTTCATATATAAGTGTGGTAAGAATACGTGCACCGGAAGCGCCAATTGGGTGTCCTAAGGCAATGGCTCCTCCATTCACGTTAACTATTTCGGGGTTCAGATTTAGATCACGAAGTACAGCAATTGATTGTGCAGCAAAAGCTTCGTTTGCCTCTATTAGGTCAATGTCGCTTATTTGCATTTTGGCCTTTTGTAAAGCGATACGGGTCGCTGGTACCGGGCCATAGCCCATAATCTTAGGATCGAGGGCTGCGTTTCCATATGAAACTATTCTAACCAATGGCTTTATTCCTAGTTCATTAGCCTTTTCACGCGACATTACAATTAACATGGCAGCCCCGTCGTTAATACCCGATGCATTACCAGCCGTAACTGTGCCATCCTTCTTGAAAGCAGGCTTCAGCCTTTCTAGCTGTTCAAAGGTAACTCCCTGCCTGATAAACTCATCGGATTTGAATTGGATTGGGTCACCTTTCTTTTGTGGAATATCAATAGGAATAATTTCGGAATCAAACCTGCCTGCCTTTTGGGCAGCCTCAGCTTTTTGCTGACTTTTTAATGCAAATTCATCCTGTTCCTCGCGGCTTATTTTCCATTGCTCAGCAATATTCTCTGCCGTTACACCCATGTGGTACTGGTTAAACACATCGGTTAGGCCATCGTAAATCATACTGTCAATTATTTGACCATTCCCCATTCGGTAACCATTGCGGGCCTTATCGAGCAGGTAGGGGGCATTGGTCATACTTTCTGTTCCCCCGGCTAGAATTACATCGGCATCGCCTAGCATAATGAATTGTGCTGCCATTGATACAGCCCTCAGTCCTGATCCACAGAGCTTATTAATGGTCATAGCCGGTGATGTTTCGGGCACCCCCGCCTTTATAGCTACCTGTCGGGCTACATTTTGCCCAAGCCCAGCAGAAAGTATATTTCCGACTATCGCTTCGTTAATTTCGTTCGGGTTGATACCCGCACGGACTATCGCCTCGCGTGCAGCTATTGCACCCAGTTCAACTGCGCTAAATCCTGATAGGCTGCCATTAAAATTTCCTATGGCTGTTCGGGCGGCCGATACTATTACAACTTCTTTCATTTTTGGGTTCATTTTTATTAGTTTCTTTCCACGAAGAAACAATAACAATACCCCAAAGACCAGCCGGCATTAATTTAGTGTATGTTGACTTAATGAACCTATTTTTTGATTTAGTGATATAAATATTTGTAAAACAGATATATAGGAATGTTTGTTATTGAGTCGACATCTATATTTGTATGAAATAAAAAAAACCGCTCATCTGAGCGGTTTTTGGTTGTCCTGCCAGGGGTCGAACCTGGACTCTTCTGATCCAGAGTCAGACGTGTTGCCAATTACACCACAGGACAATGCACTTATAACGCTGCAAAGATAATGTTTTTAAAAGTTGATTTGCAAAATTTTTTACATTTTTTTGGCAACTGGCTTTTTTGTGGAGCAATAGCCGGCTACTTGCCGGCTATTTTTGCCCAGGTATCTTTAAGCGTTACGGTTCTGTTGAACACCAAACGATTAGGGGTTGAATCGTAATCTACACAGAAGTAGCCCAAGCGCTCAAACTGGAACTTATCGAGTGGCTTTACATCCAGCAACGATGGTTCAAGGTATCCTTCAATAACGGTGAGCGATTCGGGATTAAGTGACGATTTCCAATCCTGCCCTTCGGGAACATCGTCGGGGTCGGGTTTGGAGAATAGCCTATCGAATAGCCTGATTTCGGCTTTTACAGCATGCGGAATGGAAACCCAATGTATTGTGCCCTGAACCTTGCGTCCATCGGGCGAATTGCCGCCGCGTGAGGCAGGATCGTAGGTGCAACGTAACTCAACAACATTGCCTTGGGAATCCTTAATTACCTCCTCGCACTTAATGAAGTAGGCATAGCGCAATCGCACTTCCTGGCCGGGAGCCAGGCGGAAAAACTTCTTGGGTGGGTTTTCCATGAAGTCGTCGCGCTCAATGTATATTTCACGGCTAAATGGTATAAGGCGCTTACCAGCCGTTTCGTCCTCGGGGTTGTTAACGGCTTCAAGCTCTTCAACCTGTCCTTCGGGGTAGTTGGTAATAACCACCTTAAGGGGGTTAAGAACCGCCATGCGGCGCTCAGCACGCTTGTTCAAATCCTCGCGGATACAAAATTCCAGTAACGATAAATCGATTACGTTATCGCGTTTGGCCACACCCACCTTATCGGCAAAGTAACGTATAGCTTCTGGGGTATAACCCCTGCGACGTAAACCGCAAATGGTAGGCATACGGGGATCGTCCCATCCCATTACTACTTTTTCCTGTACCAGCTGTAAAAGCTTACGCTTGCTCATTACTGTATAGGAGAGGTTCAGGCGGGCAAACTCATACTGTTTTGAGGGGAAAATCTCCAGCTTCTCAATAAACCAATCGTATAGGGGACGATGCACATCGAACTCTAGCGTACAAATGGAGTGAGTAATTTGCTCAATGGAATCGGATTGGCCATGTGCGTAATCGTACATTGGGTAAATGCACCACTTGTCGCCAGTTCGGTGATGCTCAGCATGTATAATGCGGTACATAATGGGGTCGCGTAGTAGCATATTGGGGTGCGCCATGTCAATTTTAGCGCGTAGCACCTTTTCGCCATCCTTAAACTCACCGGCGCGCATGCGGCGGAAAAGGTCGAGGTTCTCCTCAACCGATCGGTTGCGCCAAGGACTTTCCTTTCCGGGTTGGGTTACAGTACCACGGTTTATGCGTATCTCTTCCTGCGACTGGTCATCAACGTAGGCTAACCCCTTTTTGATTAGCAGCTCGGCCCACTCGTATAGCTGCTCAAAGTAGTCGGAGGCGTAAAACTCATTTGCCCATTCAAAACCAAGCCAACGTATATCCTCCTTTATGGAGTTTACATACTCTACGTCCTCCTTTACAGGATTGGTATCGTCGAAACGCAGGTTGGTTTTGCCACCGTACTTTTGAGCCAATCCAAAGTTAAGGCATATCGATTTTGCATGACCAATGTGCAGATATCCGTTAGGTTCGGGCGGGAAACGGGTAAGCACTCGGCCTCCATGTTTGCCTGTTCGAATATCTTCCTCAATAATCTCCTCTAAAAAATTTTTTGGCCTTTCGCCGCTGTCCCCTAGGGTTAATTCGTGTTCGGTCATTGCTTTTAGTGTTTTATCAGAACCAACAAAAATAGAATTTTGTTAACAAATAGATTTTTTAAAGCACACTTTTTTTAAAGGGTATTTCACTTTCCTTCAGCAAACCCGCTAAAGGTATTGATTTATAACAGGTTTCATGAAAGTTCACCAAAAAAGTTGAATGGAATTGGATACAGTTCCAATTCAGTATCTTGGCAATTATGGAAATGTTGAATTACTAGTAGGTAACGAAGTTGAATGGAACCTGAGCCAGTTCCGATAAATCCTCACCGGCCTCACGAAGTTCGGAATCATCCTTGTCGTAATACCAGTTGATGTTTAACGGTACCTTAGCTTTTTGTATCTGGTTAAGTATGATGATAATGTCGTATAGGAATTTTGCGGAAGATGAGTTAAAGTAAACCAGTTTAAACTGAAATTCAATGGGTTGGATTTGTTCTTCCTTTAACATCTTGCTCTTTAGCTCGTTGCTAAACGATTCCAACCAATCCAAAACGGGCATATAAAAGTCTCTAACATTCTCAGGGCGTGAGTAGCCTGAAATGGTCAATCTATTCTCGCTTGGGTTAAAATCGATATATGGTGTTGTGTTGCTAGCCTGTAAAACTAATGGGTTCATTCTAATCAATTTACGAGTTAGGTGTGATAGGAATAAAGTTGAATGGGAAATTAATCATCTCTGAAATTTCCTCGCCTGACTCAAAAATTTCGTCGTCATCCTCATCGTAGTACCAGTTAATTTCAACGGCATTGCCTTTGGAGTGAAACTTCATGAAAACCATAAGTATATCCATAAGGAATTTTGATGAGGCTGAGTTGAAGTAGGTAAGTTTAAGATTCAGTACAAGGTTGCTTTTGTTAAAGTTAGTGTTTTTTGCCAAAACATTATCCTCGTAGTCTTCCAGCCATTTGATGAGTGGCTTGTAGAATCCAACGGTATTTTCGGGCCTTGAAAAACCTGAGATCTCGAAAACCGAATTTTCCGGATCGAAAAACACGCGGGGTGTAAACTCGCTGGGCTCTATGTATAATGGTTCCATGGTCACTAGTTGTTTTGGTTTTGAAGCGACACCTTAATTCTCAGAGTAAAGTATGTGTACTGTTCATCAATATCGTCAAAAGTAAACTCCAGCTTGTTTTCAGTAACCTTGGCGATATTAATAATGCCCAGACCAGCACCACCTTTCTGGGTGACATTTCCACTGAGGATAACCTCCTTATAAAACTCCTTTAGGCCAGCTTTATCGAGTTGATTAACTTTTTCCAAACGTTCTTTTAACGGTCCAATTTTTACTTTTAGTAATGAGTTTGAGCAGGTTAAGTCTACCTTGTCTTTTTCCAGTACTAGCGAAAATTTTGGTTGATAGTTATTGCTCCCCTTTATAACATCCTGATGTTTATATATGTTTTCCAGGCTCTCGACCATTGCCGAGTAAACCTTTTTGCGAATGGTAATTCCAAAGTTGTACCGCTCCAGCAACGATGTCATCTTGTTGAGCAAAAAACCTATCTCCTCATAGGAGAGCGGACCGTAATGATTTATTAAAACTTCGCCTTTTTCCACGATAGTTTGAGGTGTTTGTATAATTAATTACTATGATATTTAACGCAAAGTTTCACTAATTAGCCGACTAAAGGTAATACATTTTGACGAATAGTATATATTGAATTGATGAAAAAAAAATGAGTCGTGGTAAAAATAAGAAAATAGAGGATATACTACGTTTCATTTTAACCCAGGTACCATGGATTTTGAGGAATGGGTCGGAATGAATTGGAATGAATCGGAATGAGTCGGAATGATCAGAATATGATGGAGTTAGAGGGAAATAGAAAGTTTTTAGTGTTTCTATTGACAAATCTGGTTTAATATAAAAAAAGCCGAGTTAATACTCGGCTTTTTTTATGTTTGTTAGGTACACTACTCAATAATTTTCATTTCGTCAATCAGTCGGGTTGCACCTGCATACTTATCAATTACAAATAGCACGTAGCGGATATCAACCGATATGGTGCGCTGCAGCTTGTTTTCAAAAACAATATCGCCGCTCATAGCTTCCCAGTTTCCATCGAAAGCAATGCCAATAAGTTCTCCATTGCCGTTCATTACAGGGCTTCCTGAGTTACCGCCAGTGATATCATTGGTTGATATAAATGCCACTGGCATTTTACCATCTTTCCCGTAACGGCCGTAATCCTTTGAGTTATATAGTTCCTTGAGTTTGGCAGGAACAACAAATTCCCAGTTGTCAGGATCCTCCTTCTCCATAACTCCATCAAGGGTGGTTAGGTAGTCGTAGTGAACTGCATCCATGGGGTAATAATCTTTTATTTCACCGTAGGTGAGGCGCATGGTGAAATTGGCATCGGGGTACATGGCTTTGCCTTCGTTCATTTCAAGCACCCCAGCTATGTAAAGGCGCTGTCCGCGTTGCAACTTTTCGTTGAGTGGTGCCATTGCTTTGCTAATTTCTTCGTATTTGTTTGAGATGGAAGCCGCTGCAACGTACACAGGGTCTTTTTCAAGAACCTTTAGGCTTGGCTTGTCAAGGAAAGCGTTGAACTTAGCTTGATCAGTAAACATGGTTTTGGCAAACATCTGGTCAACGAACTTGTCAACATCGCCCTTGTACTTTGCTCTGATAGTGTTGAAGATATCGGGTTGATAGGTTAGCGGAACATTTTCCATGAAAATGCGGAACATGGCCTTGGCCGTTTTTTGGTCGGTTGGTGTGTTGTAGTTCTTGTAGAAGTTCTCGGAGCGAGTCTTGAGCGACTTACTGATTTTGGTAACCTCTTCGGTTTTGTTGCCCTTTAGGGCATCAACCAATGAACGGGTCATGGCTGCCATTCCAATTATTTCAGTTCCGCTGAATAGTGCTTCGCTAATGTACTGGCTGGCGTGTAGATATTCCTTTCGGCCTGTTACACCCTCATTAATCAAGTTAAGTGCTTCGCCATACTTCTGTTGACGTTCTGGCGAGGCAAGAACCCACTTGGTAAACTCCTCTTCCTGCTGTTTCTTGAAATCGTAAACCTTAAGGCGCTTTAACGCTTTGTTCATGCCAATGGAGTTTTTCCAGTAGTTGCTGGATCCGGCGTACTTTGAGGCGTACTTAATGTTAACGGCCTTGTCGGCTTGCATATCCTTTAGCCAGATTTCCTGCTTAATACCTCTAACGTATATCCTGTTGGCGTTGAGTATATTAATTCGTTCCTGAACCTCTACAGAGGTCATGTAGCGTTGTGTGCTGCCCGGGTATCCCATTATCATGGTGAAATCGCCATTGTTCACCCCCTTCAGCGATATTGGGAGGAAATGCTTGGGTTTGTAGGGAACGTTTTCGCGCGAGTATTCGGCAGGTTTGTTATCCTTACTGGCGTAAATGCGGAATACCGAGAAATCGCCGGTGTGGCGGGGCCACATCCAGTTGTCGGTGTCGTGACCAAACTTACCTATTGATGATGGGGGTGCTCCAACCAGTCGAACATCGTTGAATACCTCATAAACCAGAAGGAAATACTGGTTTCCCCCAAAGAAACTGCGTACACTTGCGGTGTAGTGGGTGCCATCGGTTGCTTGCTTTGCAATTTTACGGCCAATCTCCATGGCAGCCTTATCGCGATCAACTTCGGACATTTCAGGTTTAAAAGCAGCGTTAACCTGGTCGGTAACATCCTCAATACGAATAAGGAAAGTTGCAGTTAAGCCGGGTGTAGGTATTTCCTCCTCAAACGACTTAGCCCAGAATCCATCCTCAAGGTAATCGTGTTCCGGGGTGCTGTGCTGTTGAATGGCACCGTAACCACAGTGGTGGTTAGTGAGAACCAGACCCTGGTCGGAAACCACCTCGCCGGTGCAACCACGCCCAAAAATAATAACAGCATCCTTTATACTTGCCTGGTTGAGGTTATAGATATCATCGGCAGTAAGCTTAAAGCCTTTCTGCTGCATGGCTTGGATGTTATACTTTTGCAGTAGAGGGAGAAGCCACATCCCCTCGTCGGCTTTAATGGCTGAACTAACCAGGAGCAAAAATCCCAGTAAAAGTGTTGTTAATCGTTTAATCATGGCATTTATTTTTTAGGTTTGTTTTTTTGGACAACTAAATATGGTATTAGTTTAATTCAACTTCACACAATATAGCTACAATAGCCTAAAGCTTAGCCGGTGGTAAGGTGTAGTCCCATGTTTGGCAATGCTCTCCCTATGCTTTTTTGTAGGATAGCCCTTGTTGATATCCCAGCTATAAAGCGGGTACTCCTTGCTAATGTTCACCATGAACTCATCGCGGTAAGTTTTTGCAAGTATCGATGCTGCGGCTATGGAAAGAAATTTAGAGTCGCCCTTGATAATGCATGTATGGGGAATTCCGGGATAAGGTTTAAAACGGTTACCGTCAATCAGCAAATGTTCTGGTTTCAGCTTGCTAAGTTTTCCAATAGCGATGTGCATTGCATGTATGGCTGCGTTCAGTATGTTTATTTTGTCAATCTCTTGGTTCGATACACTTGCTACTGCCCAATCCAATGCGTAGTGCTCAATAACCTTGCGGAGCTGCATGCGCTGTTTGTGGTTTAGCTGCTTGGAGTCGTTAATGAGCGGGTCGTTGAAGTCGGGTGGAAGAATAACAGCGGCTGCAAAAACAGGGCCTGCCAGGCATCCCCTTCCGGCTTCATCGCATCCGGCTTCAATCACATTGACATTTAGGTACTGCTTAAGCATAGCTAAAAACATTTTTCGATACTACTGTACAACACCTGTGCAGTATTATCCCAGCTGAATTGTTGTTGTCGGTTCAGCGCGTTGGCGCTAAGTGTTCCTCGCTGTTCAGCATCGTAGGCTACACGCTGCATGGCATTAGCCATCTCATCCACGGAATAGGGGTCGAAGTAAATGGCTGAATTACCCGTAACCTCAGGAATAGCCGTGACGTTTGAAGCTGCTATGGGTATGCCACATTTCATGGCCTCCAGCAAGGGAATCCCAAAGCCCTCAAAGGTCGAAGGGTAAATTACAGCATGTGCAGCCCCAGTAATTTTAGTGAGTTCATCAAGGCCTTTCCTGCCAAGGAATTTGATATCGTTTTTGTGGTTACAGTTTTTATAAGCTATGTCGATATCGTTGGTTTTAAACATGGGTTCTCCTACAAGCAGGAGGTTTATTGCTGAACCAGTCCTTTTGCGGAATATGTCGTAGGCTTCAATTAAACGGGCAACATTCTTGCGCGGATTAAATGCTCCCACAAAAAGAAAGTAGGGTTTACCCTCGGAGATACTCTCCCGTACCAGCTGAATTTCACTTTCGGAAAGAGGCTTGTAACTGTCGCTTGCACCGTTGTAAGCTACATCAATTTTATTTGGGTCGATATTAAAATTATTGGCAATATCGGTACGTGAAAATTGGCTTACGGTAACAACCCGCTTTGCCTTTTGGGCAAAACGTGGGAAAAAGTAGTTCATGTAGTGCGATGTGAAGAAAGGTAAACCCTGGGGCGCATGGTAAAAATTAATATCGTGTATAACTGCTACCTGCGGAGTATCGGATTTCAAGGAAATGTAGCCGTCGGGCGATACCAGAACATCAGCATTAATGGCTTTGAGTGTTTTTGGAATTTTAAACTCAAACCAGTAGTACCATAAGAACGGATGACGTGCAGGGGGTGGCACTACCAGTGGTGTTATGTTGTTGCTAAAAATAAACGAGTTGTGGTAGGGCCTGTCAAATATGAAAAAAAACTGGTGTTCTGGGTGGTTCCGTGTAATCCGTATGAGTGTTTCATAGGTAAACCAGCCTATCCCTTCCAGCTTATCCTTAAGCAAAAGCCTTGTGTTAACCGCAATTCTCAAAGCAAAATAATTTGAGCTAATTACTGCATTTTTTTAAATATTAGCAACCCAATAGCGTGTTTTCAGCTCCCATTTAAATGGCAGCTACTGGTTTTCAAACAAATAATTTGCAATTTGTTGAAAATATTGCTATATTTGCAAAAGTTTTGCTGGAAGTGGCAGGGGACTTTGTCCCCTGTTTTGCTTAAAAAATGCGTAAGGATGATTAGTAAGGAAGCCATACTTGAAGTAGTAACCCCTTTGTTGGAAAAGGAAAACCTTTTCCTTGTCGATGTTTCGGTTGGTGCCGATAATAAAATTGTTGTAACCGTAGATGGCGACAAGGGTGTTTCAATTGACTCCTGTGTTAGTATTAGCAGGGGGATTGAAAACTCCCTCGACCGGGATAGGGAGGATTTTGAGCTGGAGGTAACCTCAGCAGGATTAGGCCAACCCTTAAAAATTCCTCGCCAGTACCAAAAAAATATTGGTCAGGAGCTGGATGTTGTGCTTAAAACGGGTGAAAAGATTAAGGGTGTACTTAACAGTGCCGATAACACCGGATTTGTACTCGGTGTAAGCAAAAAGGTAAGCCTTCCGGGTTCAAAGAAAAAACAGGAAGTGGTAGAGCCCATTCAGTTAGCTTACCAGCATGTTAAAAGCGCGAAAGTAGTTCTTAAGTTTAAGTGATATAATAGGGAAAAATATTTAAAGCAATGGAGAATCTGAACTTAATTGATTCGTTTCTGGAGTTTAAGGAACTCAAGAATATTGACAGGCCAACCATGATGAGTGTGCTTGAGGATGTTTTCCGCAGCATGTTGGTTAAGCTTTACGGTTCCGACGATAACTTTGATATAATTATCAACATTGATAAGGGCGATTTTGTGATTTACCGTAACCGCGAAGTGGTTGAGGATGGTGCGGTAGAAGACCCAAACCGTCAGATTTCACTTTCCGACGCCCGCAAAATTGACGAGGATTACGAGGTTGGCGAGGAGGTTACTTCGGAGGTTTCGCTATCGGAGTTTGGACGCAGGGCCATTCTGGCGCTTCGCCAAAACCTTACATCGCGAATCATGGAGCTGGAGCGCAACAACCTTTACAGTAAGTACAAGGATAGAATTGGCGAAATAATTACCGGCGAGGTTTACCAGGTTTGGAAAAAGGAAATCCTGGTACTTGACGATGAGGGCAACGAACTAATTCTACCTAAAAGTGAGCAGATCCCTTCCGATTTCTACCGCAAAGGCGATAGCATCCGTGCAGTGGTTTACAAGGTAGAGATGCGTAACAACACCCCTCAAATCATACTTTCAAGAACGGCTAATGCTTTTCTGGAACGACTATTTGAGCTTGAGGTGCCCGAGATTTTCGATGGCTTAATCACCATTAAAAAGATTGTTCGTATACCGGGCGAAAGGGCAAAGGTTGCCGTAGAATCGTACGATGAGCGTGTCGACCCGGTTGGTGCCTGCGTGGGCATGAAGGGTAGCCGCATACACGGAATTGTTCGTGAGCTAAGGAACGAAAGCATCGATGTAATAAACTACACCACAAACACACAGCTGTTTATACAGCGTGCCCTAAGTCCTGCTAAAATTACGTCCATTAAGATTGATGAGGAAAACAAGCGTGCCGAGGTTTACCTAAAACCATCGGAAGTATCGCTGGCCATTGGTAAGGGTGGATACAACATCAAGCTGGCAAGCCAGCTTACTGGTTACGAGATTGATGTTTACCGTGAATCGGCTGCTGAGGACGAGGAAGATGTTAGCATCGATGAATTTGTTGACGAGATTGACGAGTGGATAATTGATGTTCTGAAAGGTATTGGTTGCGATACAGCCAAGAGCGTACTTGAGATTCCATTCGATGAGCTTGTAAAACGTACTGACCTCGAGGAGGAAACCGTTAAGGAAATCATAAGAATTTTGAAGTCAGAATTTGAATAGTTTTGCCATTAGTTTAGTTTTGCAAAGTAATAAATAAATCAGGGGAAGAAGCCTTTATGACAAGCGATAACAAAATCAGGCTCAGTAAGCTGGCAAAAGAGTTTAACGTTGGCGTGGGAACACTGGTAGAGTTTCTCCACAAGCGAGGTTACGATGTGGAAAACAATCCCAACGCTAAGGTTGACCAGGATGTTGTCACCATTCTTGAGAAAGAGTTTGGCAGCGAGCTAGACCTTAAGAAAAAAACTGAGCAACAAAAGGAAAACCTTAAGGCTTTAAGGGATAAAAAGAAAACAATATCTATCGACGATATTGAAAAGGACGAGGATGATTTCTCCGATGAGCCATCGGACGATGAGATAATCATTAAAACAAACACAATTGAAACGGCTACCCCGACCATTGAGGTCGAAAAACCTAAAATCGACCTTAAGGTAAAGGGTAAGATTGACCTCGATACTTTAGGCAAAAAGCCTAAAGAGCCTAAACCCGAGCATAAGCCTGAGGAAAAGCCTACGCCCGTAAAGGAGCAACCTTCGACCCCAAAAGAGGAAAAAGAAGTTAAGCAAAAGCAGGAAGAGGTTATTAAACCCAATGTTAAGGTTGAAGCCCCTAAGGTGGTTGGCAAAATTGATATCGAAAAGGCTGGAAAAACCCATACAAAAGAGGCGCATCGTCCTCATCAAAAGGACGAAAAGCCACAACCCGCCAAGGAGGTGATTAAGAAACCTGCCGTTGAGGCTGAAAAGGAAACCCCAGCTGAACCCGGGCTTACTGCCAGAACGCAGGAAACAGAGCCTGAGGTTTACAGGGCCGAGGTTGAAAAACTCTCTGGACCAACCATCAAGGGTAAAATTGACCTTAGCCGCTTTGAAGTAAAGAAAAAACCTGTTGCCTCATCGTCCGATTTCGATAAGGAAGGAAAGAAGAAGAAACGGAAACGTATCAAAAAAGGCGATAAGGTAGGCATTGAGCAACCCCAGGAGGTAAAGGTTGATAAAGAAGCCAACAAGGACGACCTTAAAGCCAAAAAGCTCAAAAAGAAGAATAAAAAGAAAATAATTAGACCTGAGGTTGACGAGGAAGAGGTTCAGCGTCAAATTAAGGAAACCCTTGCAAGGTTAACCAGCAAAGGGAAGACCAAAAGTTCCAAGTATCGCCGTGAGAAACGTGAGATACTGAGCGCCCGTCAGCGCGAGGAACTTGAACGCCAGGAGCAGGAAAAGCAGGTGCTCAAGGTTTCAGAGTTTGTTTCGGCCAATGAGCTATCTGCCATGATGAACGTTCCCGTAACCGATGTTATTGATGTGTGCATGAACCTGGGCCTGATGGTTTCCATTAACCAACGCCTCGATGCCGAGACCATGGCTCTGGTTGCCGATGAATTTGGCTATAAGGTTGAGTTTGTGAGCGTTGATGTTCAGGAGGTTATCAAGGAGGAGGAAGAGGACAAACCTGAAGATTTGAAACCACGCCCACCCATTGTAACCGTAATGGGTCACGTTGACCATGGTAAAACATCGCTGCTCGACTACATAAGACACACAAACGTAATTGCAGGCGAGGCTGGTGGTATTACCCAGCATATTGGTGCATACAGCGTTGAGCTTGAGGATGGACGAAAGATTACATTCCTCGATACTCCCGGTCACGAGGCATTCACCGCCATGCGCGCCCGTGGAGCAAAGCTTACCGACGTGGCTATTATTGTGGTTGCCGCCGACGATGCGGTGATGCCCCAAACTGTTGAGGCTATCAACCACGCCAGTGCTGCCGGCGTTCCCATTGTTTTTGCCATCAACAAGATTGATAAGCCAACTGCCGACCCCGAGCGTATTAAAGGGGAACTGGCAAACATGAACTACCTGGTTGAGGACTGGGGAGGTAAATACCAGTGCCAGGAAATTTCGGCAAAACAAGGCTTAAATGTCGATAAACTGCTGGAAAAAGTGCTGCTTGAAGCGGAACTTAAGGACCTGAAGGCTAACCCTAACAGACGTGCTTCTGGTACCGTTATTGAGTCAGCCCTCGATAAGGGTAGGGGGTATGTTGCTACCGTTCTTGTTCAGAACGGAACACTACGCCAGGGCGATATCATGCTGGCCGGAATATACTTTGGTCACGTAAAAGCCATGTTCAACGAACGCGGTCAGCGTATACAGGAGGCAGGTCCAGCTACTCCCGTTCAGGTGATTGGATTAAACGGCGCCCCACAGGCTGGCGATTACTTTAACATTCTCGACTCCGACCGTGAGGCTCGCGAAATTGCCAACAAACGCGAGCAACTGGTGCGCATGCAAAGCATGAAAACTAAGAAGCACATCACCCTCGACGAGATTGGTCGCCGTATTGCCATTGGAAACTTCAGGGAACTTAACCTGGTTGTGAAGGGCGATGTGGACGGTTCAATAGAAGCGCTATCCGACTCCCTGATCAAGCTCTCCACCGAGCAGGTACAGGTTAACGTAATACATAAGGCAGTAGGTCAGATTTCCGAGTCGGATATCCTACTTGCAGCAGCATCAAACGCCATTGTAATTGGCTTCCAGGTTCGTCCATCGGCCGGTGCCCGTAAGCTAGCCGAGAAGGAGGAAATTGATATACGCCTGTACTCCATCATCTACGATGCCATTAACGAGATTAAGGATGCCATTGAGGGTATGCTTGCCCCTGAGATTAAGGAGGAGATTACCGGATCGGCCGAGGTACTTGAAACATTCAAGATTACCAAGGTTGGAACAGTGGCCGGATGTATTGTTCGTGAAGGAAAAATCTCGCGCAGCAATAAGGTTCGTCTTATCCGCGATGGTATTGTAATCTACACCGGCGAACTTGAATCGCTCAAGCGCTTCAAGGACGATGTTCGTGAGGTTTCGTCGGGCTTTGAGTGTGGTTTAAATATCAAGAACTTTAACGACATCAAGGTTGGCGATATTGTTGAGGGATTCCAGGAGGTTGAGGTTAAACGAAAACTCTAACCAAATAAATGCATAAGCGGAAAGGGTTGCGTTAGCAACCCTTTTTTCGTTTGCCCTTTAAACCAACTGAAAGCAGGTGTACTTTCCTGGTGTGCAGGGGGCAGAGGTGTTTGGCTTTTAGTGTTTGGTTGATTTAAAACAAATCTGTGTTTGTATTTGCTGTCAGCTAACAACAATCATGCATAAACTTAACCTGTAATCCTGAGCGTGGCAAAGGATCTCTATTTATCTATCGTTTAATAATGTTTCGGTGGAATCTATCACGATATATAGGGACTCAACATGAAAAATCTCCCTAACTTAATGGCAATGTCTTTTAATTTCGATATTCGCAGGACCAGAAATAAGTAGAAAAATCACGCCAATTCATTCAAAAACACGAGATTGTTAAATTGATTCCCCAATTTTTTTTCATCCCTTCATTCACTTCCCGCCAAGTAGTCTAATTCTAAATTACACCTTGCTGTTGCTTGTAGTTTCTTTTTGGCTTAACTTAAGGCAAAAATCTTGAGTATGGAGGTTGAAAAGATACTCAGCAAATATCCAAGACGAAAGGATTACCTACTGGAAATCCTGCACGATATCCAGAACCATAGCACCAAAAATTTCATTCCTGAGGAGGCTGTTCAAAGGGTTGCAGAGCATTTAAATATCAAAAAGGCACAGGTTTATGGGGTTATTGGGTACTACTCCATGTTAAGCATTAAACCGCGCGGAAGGTATGTTATTCGTGTATGTGCCTCGCCAATCTGCAACATGATGGGTAGCTGTAGCCTTTTGGATTACCTTAAACAAAAACTTGGTGTTGAGCTGGGCGAAACCTCCGCCGATGGACTTTTTACCCTTGAAACATCGGAGTGCTTAGGCAACTGCGCTGCGGCACCGGCCATGATGGTAAATCAGGAAATGTACGGTAATCTTACGCCGGGAATGATCGATAGCCTGCTGGAACACTACTCCCGGCAAACCAAATAAAACCGAATGTTATGCTCAAGGAATACCGAATAGCCTTACGGAATTCGGGGCTTATTAACCCTGAAAGTATCGATGAGTTCATTGCAGCCGATGGCTACCAGGCTTTGCGTAAGGCCCTGAAAAGTGAACCCCTTGGAATTTATGAGGAGATATACGATTCCGGATTGCGTGGCCGTGGAGGTGCGGGTTTCCCTACCGGGGCAAAGGAAAAAGCTGCTGCTGTTATCTGCTCCGATTGCGAAAAGTATGTGATTTGCAACGCCGATGAGGGCGAGCCAGGCACCTTTAAGGATAGGATTATCATGGAAACCGACCCGCATACGCTTATCGAAGGGTTGGTTATTGCTGCTTACAGCATTGGCGCGCACAGGGGATTCGTATATATCAGGGGTGAGTACGAGCTAAGTATCCAAAGGGTTCAGAATGCTATTGAGCAGGCCTATGGCCGTGGGTTTCTGGGTAAGAATATTTTGGGCAGCGGATTCGATTTCGACCTGGAGGTTCGGCGTGGTGCAGGCTCCTACCTGTGCGGTGAGGAGTTAACCCTGATTGAGTCAGTTGAGGGGAAAAGGGGGTACCCGCGTATTAAACCCCCTTACCCTGCCGAGAAAGGGCTTTGGGGTGCTCCTACCCTAATCAACAACGTTGAAACACTTGCAAACTTCCCGGCAATTATTCTGAATGGGGCAAAGTGGTACCGCTCCATTGGAACCGAAAATTCGCCCGGCACAAAAATTTTTACCATTAGCGGCGATGTTAGCAAGCCCGGATTCTATGAGTTTCCAATGGGAATCACTTTAAGGGAGTTAATTTACGATGTGGCAGGTGGCATTAGGAATGGAAAACCTTTTGGGGCTGCGCTAATAGGCGGCGCAGCTGGCACGTTTGCCTCGGTGCAACACTTAGATGTGCCCATGGGCTACGATAAGCTTCGCGAGGTTGGACTAACCCTTGGCTCGGGTGCTGTAATAGTTATGGATGGCACTCGCAACCTAAACCAAACCATGCTATCAATACTTAAATTCTTTAAACACGAGAGCTGCGGCAAGTGTATTCCATGTAGGGTGGGAACGGCTCAACTCTACAATACGCTTAAAGAGAGTTTGGCGCAGCAAAGCTTCAACAACAACCAAGTTTATCCTGAACTTATAAGGCAAGCCGAGTTGATTGCCCGCACATCGCTTTGTCCGCTTGGCCAATCACCAATACTACCCCTAAAAAGTTTATGGGAACACATACTGGTAAAACAAACTGCAAATAAGTAGCTATGGCTAAAGTAAAGATACATATTGATGGTAAGGAGGTGCTGGCAACCGAGGGTGCCAACTTGTTACACCAAGCACGGCTTAACGGTTTCAACATACCCGGCCTATGCTATCACCATAAATTAACACCAACTGGGGCCTGCCGTTTATGTCTGGTTAAGGTTGAGGGGCACCGGGGCATGGTTGCATCGTGCACCCTTACCGTAAAGGAAGGAATGAATATTGTTGCCTTTGACCAGGAACTGGAGGAAACCCGTCGTTTCCTTCTCGACTATTTGGTAAGCGAGCAAAACACCCAATACGATGGCACCTATACCGATGAGCTCAGGGAGCTAATGCTAAGGTATGGGCTCGATAAGCCAGAAAACCGATTCTTTAAACCGGTTAAGCCTCATGTTGAGTTTAGGGTTGATAGTACTTCGCCAGTGCTTACCTATGACCCTTCAAAGTGCATAAAGTGCTTTAGGTGCATAAAGGCTTGCGACGAGGTGCAGGGGAAAAATGTACTGTCGTTCTATGAGCGGGGGTTGAATTCCTTTATAGTTGCAGGTACCGGAGTTTGGGGCGATAGCGAGTGCGATGGCTGTGGTGAGTGTATCCAGCTTTGCCCTACCGGAGCTATAGTGGAAAAACCCAACAGGGAAACCATAAATTTGGAAAAGGTTGAGAAAAGGGTTCGAACCACTTGTCCATATTGCGGTGTTGGATGCCAAATTGAGCTGCTGGTGCAGGATGGCAAGATAGTTCGCAGCAATGGTGTAGAGGGAGTTCTACCAAACGATGGGCGGCTTTGCGTAAAGGGCCGATTTGGGTATGAGTTTGTTCACAGTCCCGAACGACTCACAAAACCCCTTATCCGCAAAAACGGTGAGCTGGTTGAGGCAACCTGGGACGAAGCTCTAACCCTGATTGCCTCAAAGTTTAGTGAGCTAAAGGAAAAGTATGGCCCCGATTCGCTGGCAGGCTATGCATCGGCCAAGTGCACCAATGAGGATAACTATATCTTCCAAAAGTTTATTAGAACGGTATTTGGAACCAACAACATCGATTACTGTACCAGGCTTTGCCACGCTTCAACAGTAACGGCAATGCTAAAGTCCATTGGCGATGGCGCTGGTAGCAATTCCATTGAAGATTTTGAAACCACCGATTGCCTGATTGTAACCGGCAACAATATCATTGAAACCCATCCCATTACTGCAACCTATGTTAAACGAGGAGCAGCAAAAGGGATGAAAATTATTGTGATTGACCCTAAATGGACGCCCTTGGTTTCCTATGCCACAATCTGGCTACAACCCCGTTTGGGAACCGACGTGGCTCTGCTCAACGGAATGGTCAGGGAGATTATTGCTAACAACTGGGTTGACCACAGCTTTATTGAGAGCAGGGTGGAAGGGGGGATGCAAGCCTTCCTTGAGCTAAAGGAGCTGGTTGAAAAGTATACCCCGGAAGTCACGGAAAAAATTACGGGCGTTCCAGCTCAAAAAATCAAAGATGCTGCCCGAATATACGCAACTGCCAAAACCGCAATGGTTGCTACGGGAATGGGCATGAGCCAGCAGGTTACAGGCACTCATAACGTGTTTAGCTTGCTTAACATGATACTCGTAACCGGGAAGATTGGGAAGGAGCGATGTGGGATTGACCCACCCCGTGGGCAAAATAATGTTCAGGGCGCTACCGATGTGGGATGTCATCCTGCAATGTATCCTGGGTATATTCCGGTTTCGGATGATGAAAATAGACGTAAGGTGGCTCAGGTTTGGGGTGTGCCATTCGAAAGGCTTTCCGATAAACCAGGCCTTACAACCGTTGAAATCATGCAGGCCGCCTACCATGGCAAGATAAAAGGGCTTTACATTATGGGCGAAAACCCCATGATTAGCGATCCCAACCTTAACCATACCGAGGAGGCACTTCAAAAGCTCGATTTTTTGGTAGTACAGGACATTTTCCATACTGAGACTACCCGTTTTGCACATGTTGTACTGCCCGCTTCATCGTGGGCGGAAAAGAACGGAACATTTGTTAACAGCGATAGACGTGTGTTGCGGGTTCGCAAAGCGGTCGATTGCCCGGGCGAAGCCCGAGAGGATTGGCGTATTATCCACGAACTGGCTGCCCGCATGGGTAAGCCCATGCCTAACTACCGCAACGAGGCCGAGATATTCGACGAGCTGGCAAAGGTAACCCCTATTATGGCTGGTATATCGCATGCAAGGCTCGAGGAGCATGGAATTCAGTGGCCATGTCCAACACCCGAACATCCGGGGACTTCAACGCTCTATACCGAAAAGTTTAACACCCCTACCGGTAAGGCAAAACTTTTCCCAGTTGAGCATGTTGACCAAACCGAAAGGGCTACCCCCGAGTACCCGTTTATTCTCAATTCGGGCAGAATACTTTACCACTACCATACCGGAACCATGAGCCGCAGGAACAAGGCACTTACCAATTTTACCAACCAACCCTATGTGATAATACATCCAAACGATGCATCGAAACTTGGCGTAAAGCATGGAGAAAGGGTAAGAATAACCTCGTCGCGTGGAACCCTAGTAACCCAAGTACATATAGCCGATGAGGTGCTTGAGGGAGAACTTTTTATGCCCTGGCATTACACGGAGGCTCAGGTCAACCGTTTAACCCGCGATGAGCTTGACCCATACAGCCGGATAGCTCCGTTTAAGATTTCGGCAGTTAAGGTTGAGGTGTTGAGCTAAGTAAAAACTCCAACGGGATACCAAAACGCTTACTCCATGCCTTTTCGCTATGGAAATTTTTTTAATCAATAAGTACTATTAAAATGAAAATTTATTAAATTTGAATTAATGTTAAATTAAATCTTAGCATTATGAGAACAAATAGAATAACATTATTGGTATTGCTTGCATTAGGCATTTTTGCCTTTTATGCGTGCGAAAAAAACGATGATGATTTTTTGAGTAAAGATGAAGCAGAACAACTTATAAAGTTAGAAGACAAGGAGTACGGTAGAAATGCTGATAGAATGAAATTTTCAGACTCTTATTCTGATACTTTAGATTTACTTCGGGTGTCAGATTATTTTTTTAATGAATTAACAAGTAATCAGTATGATGATTCTTATATAGAATTTTCAGTTTCAGAGGTTGATTTTTCTTATGAATTAAAAAATGTAAATCAATTTAATAATATTACAGGAACATGGACACCCTCATCCTCCTGGTATGGTTTTACGCGTACATCTACTACACCATCCGATAAAGTAATAATTATTTATCCTTCTGATTATGGTAATGTAAAGGCTACCTTTTATGATTATAATAATCAAAATAACACTATAAGCGTTAAAGTAAAAATTGAAAAAAATAATGCTGTTATTTGTAATTTAACATGCTCTAGAACCGAAAACACACAGGAGGATAGTAGAAAAACAAATGCCACTATAACCTTTGGTTCATATTCAATTGAATATGAAGAATCTGATTATGATTACAGCAATGAAGATAAAGATAAAGATATTGAGAAAATAATAATTAAGAAAGACAATAAAGTGTTTTTTAGTAAAACATATAATATACAGTGGGAATATTTGGGAGGTGTTGATTATTACAACATCGTATCAAAGTGGACATTTGGTAACCTTGAATTAAATTTGAATGTTGATACAAATAGTAATCAAATAGACAATTCCGATAGAAATACTTTCATCAACTTTTCAGCGTCAACAAAAGGTAAAAAGGTTGGTGATTTTGTATATGAAAAGGATGAACTTTGGAAAGTATTATTTAAATTCACTAATGGTGAAAAGGTTGAGGTTGAAGGATTAATGCCTCAAATTTATGAGTGTCTCAAACACAACCCGTACTCAGATATATATTGGGATATATATGATGGAGGTTATAAGTAGTTTATCATTTATATATTTTATTCTATTCCCAAAGTTACTTGAAATATGCTAAGAGCGAAGCCTTATGGTTTCGCTCTTTTTGAACAATAGGCTTAACAAACTTTTTCTGGCTCGCATAGTGGTTGATTCCCCAAAAGATAATCTTTAGAGAAAATTGAGCCCAAGAACAAACAATTATCGTTACTGCTTATCAAAACAACTTAGATTTTCATTATAAATGCTACATTTGGGGGCTTTAATTTAAGGGGAATTATAAAAAAAATGAAGTTCTTAGAAAGTAACCCTGCACGAAACCCCAAAGGCGGGTGTGCTGTATGTTAAATTCTGGGATGGGTTAAAAACGGTTGGCTCAACCCGGAACGTTAAGTTGTCGTCCACGTTCCAGTCGTATAGGTACCCGTCAACGTTGGCATCAATGATGTTCAGTACATACACCACAGCAAAACCCAGGGCCGACAGGTCGCGATTGCGGCGGTAGCTGTCCATGTAGTACCTTAACTCTTCCTTAGTCCGGGTTCCGTTGAACTCATCCTTTGTGTCGGGGTCGTCATCTATCAGGTTGAATAGGGCGGTTTTGAAGCGCTTGTAACCGCGGTTATTCCAGTCAATCATGAAGTAGAAGGTGGATAACCCACCATAAATAACCGGTATTTTCCAGTATGCGCCATTGTATGCCTGCCCCATACCGGGCACCAATGTTGATAGGATTGATGCGGTAGCAGGTGAGTGTTTGCCACGGTTGTATACCAGCACTGCATCGGAAACACTGGCCAGGTAAAAGGCAGTGGCTGCGGCGTAGTATAAATTCCTCTTCTGTCGGTACTCCGTGGCATTGATGTTGAATGCTTCGCGATTTGGGTCATCGGCGGGCAGTGCCAGGTATTCCTTTCGCCATTTCTTATAGTCAGAGTTCATTTGGTAACCCTGGTAAGCCATGGCGCCCATGCCGGCGTAAAAAATTGGAATTTTCCAGTATTGCTTATTGTATGCTTGGCCGTAACCAGGCAGTACATGCGATCCTAGCCAGATTCGGGTGGTTAAATCGCGCTTTTTTAGCGTTTTGGTATCGCTTGTTTGCGAGTAAGCCCTTGGTGCGATAAGTAAAAGAAATAAAATTGCAAAGGCCGACAGGCGTTTATCGACTTGTCGGCCATTTAGTAAAAAGCAAGTGCCATGCATGGATTCCAACACTAGTATCTACTCCTCAATCTTGATAAACTTTTCAAGAATGGCTTCCAGTTCAGCCTGGTTATTGTAAGCAATAACAATTTTGCCATCGCCCTTGGGACCGGGCTTAACATCGGCGCGGAGTCCCAAGCGGTTGGTAAGATGATCCTTCAGGACTATTTCCTGTTCACCAAGGTTAACCTTTTCCTTTCCATCCTTAGTTTTAGCAGGACTTACGGGAGTTGGATCGTTAGCCATGCGGGCTAGCTCTTCAACCCTACGAACCGATAGCCCTTCGGCAATGGTTTGGTGGTAAATATCGAGCTGTACCTTAGGATCTTCAATGGTAATAAGTGCGCGAGCATGCCCCATGCTAATTAGGTCCTGGCTTATGCCAAGTTGAATTTCGGCTGGAAGTTTAAGCAGGCGCAAGTAGTTGGATATGGTAGCCCTTTTCTTGCCAACCCTCTCGGATAGGGTCTCCTGGGTAAGGTTACACTCCTCAATCAGGCGCTGGTAGCTAATGGCTACCTCAATGGCGTTAAGGTCCTCACGCTGGATGTTTTCAACCAGGGCCATTTCAAGCATACCCTGGTCGTCGGCAGTGCGAATGAATACTGGGATTGTTTTTAGCCCGGCAAGTTTTGCTGCCCTTAGGCGGCGCTCACCCGAAATAAGCTGAAAGCGACCATCAACCGCACGAACTGTGAGGGGTTGTATAACACCAAGTTTGGATATTGATTCCGCTAGCTCCTTTAGCGCTTCCTCATCGAACTGGGTACGGGGTTGGTAGGGGTTAACGTCGATTTTTTCAATTTCAATCTCGTTAACCAGCTCGCTCACAACCTGTTTTTCGGTTTTAATATCCTGGTTGCGTGTTGGGTCAACCGCATCGTCAATTAGAGCACCTAACCCTTTGCCTAAAGCCATCTTTTTTGACATGGTAAATATTTCCTCCTTCTTATTCCTCTATCTTGCTACTATTGTCAATGCTGGTCATGTTGTTTTTCTGCAGCAGCTCGCGAGCCAGGTTCATGTAGTTTAACGATCCGGTAGATGCGGCATCGTACAGAATTACTGGTTTGCCGTAACTGGGTGCTTCGCTCAGCTTAATGTTGCGCTGGATGATAGTCTCGAACACCATTTGCTGGAAGTGCTTGCGTACCTCATCTACTACTTGGTTCGAAAGGCGAAGCCTAGGATCGTACATGGTTAGCAGGAATCCTTCAATTTGCAGTTCGGTGTTTAAACGGGTTTGAATGATTTTTACGGTATTAAGTAGCTTGCCCAACCCCTCGAGTGCAAAGTACTCGCACTGTACAGGAATAATTACCGAATCGGCAGCAGAGAGTGCGTTAACAGTAATTAAACCCAATGAGGGCGAGCAGTCAATGAAAACAAAGTCGTAATCATCCTTAACCTTTTCAATTACCCCTTTAAGTATCTTTTCCCTATTGGGCATGTTGAGCATTTCAATTTCGGCACCAACCAGGTCGATGTGCGAGGGGATAAGGTCTAACCCCTTAATTTCAGAGTTGAGAACGATATCCTTAGGGTTGATATCATCTATAAGGCACTCGTAGATACTGGTTTTTACGTTGCGCAAATCAAAACCGGTACCCGATGTGGCGTTGGCCTGAGGGTCGGCATCAATCAGGAGTACCTTTTTCTCAAGAACCGCCAAACTGGCTGCAAGGTTAATAGCTGTGGTGGTTTTACCTACACCACCTTTCTGGTTAGCTAATGCAATTACTTTTGCCATTACTATGTTTTTTACAAGGGTCAAAAATAAGTTTCCTTTCTTTTTCATTCCACACCCCCATGGATGTGAATATGAACATTTGCCCCGATGTTATTAACAAGTTATTAACAATCGGTTTGTGCAAACGGTAACTGCAAAAATAGAAATTCTTTTATCAAACAAAAACCATTTTCCGGATAAGTGAATGAATTTTAACAGAATGGTTATATTTGCATCGGATTCGATGACTAAATTTCTATACGTTGGAAACAAGTTGGTTTGTAGTGGTAAACCCGCGGGCTGGAGGGGGTAAATCGGTTGTCGACTGGCCTATCATTAGTCGTTTGCTCAACAAGTACGATATTCGCTATTCCCATGCCTTTACGGAGTATAAGTACCATGCTGTTGAGCTCACCGTGAAGGCAATAGTAAAGGGTTACCGAAATATTATTGCAGTTGGTGGTGATGGCACCCTGAACGAGGTGGTTAACGGGATTTTTATTCAAAAGACGGTAAGCCCCAGCGAAATTACTGTTGGAGTAATAGGTGTTGGTACCGGAAACGATTGGTTTCGGATGTATGAGATTCCACACAACTACGAGGAATGCGTTAGGGCAATCAAGAATAAAAGGGTATTCAAGCAGGATGTAGGTGTGGCCGAGTACTACGAATCGAGCGTTAGGCATACCCGTTACTTCATTAACGCCGCCGGCGTTGGTTTCGATGCCGAGGTAGCTCGCCGGACTAACCGTTTAAAGGATTTGGGAAAACGTGGCGCGTTGCTATACATTCTTAGCCTTATTAAGGCGCTTATCCGGTACCGCTCAACCCGAATAAATGTAAAGGTTGATGGTAAGCACTTTCAGGACAAAGTTTTCAGCCTCACCATTGGAATTTGCCGCTTTAACGGCGCAGGTATGATGCAGGTTCCTTTTGCCCTTTCGGACGATGGGCTGTTTGATGTTACCATTATTAAAAAGATAAGCAAGCTTAATGTGGTGGCCAACCTGCCAAGGCTTTACAACGGAACCATCCTAAAGCATTCACGTGTTTTAGGCGTGAGGGGGAAAAGCATTGAAATAATGAGTATCCCAGCCGTTGGTCTTGAGGTTGATGGCGAATCGCTTGGCGAAACTCCTCTTAAATTCTCAATTATGCAGCAAGCGCTCTCCGTAATAGTTGGTGAGCAGTTTAACCAGTCCAAGCTAACCGCTAAGAAACAGCCCCAGCTACTTGAACCGGCAGCCAGGTAGGCAATATTTGGCATATACTATCCGTTTAAAATGATATTTATTTAGATTTAAGCCCATAAAAACCACCATGCGGGTTGCACCAACAATCATTCTTTATTTCATTATGGCCATTTCAGTTAATGGTCAGAATGGGGGCTTATCTACCTATCAGTTTCTGAATCTGCCTTACTCTTCGCGCGTTGCTGCATTTGGTGGTAAGATGGCAGCATCGGATTTGGCCGATATCTCCCTGACTAACCAAAACCCGGCTATGCTCGATTCATCACTGCATAATGCCGTTAGCTTGTTCTACACAAGCTACTACGCCGGCATTAATTTTGCAGCGGTGTCGTACGCCCAGCGATTGAACTCCAGAAGTACGCTTGGCTTTTCAGTTTTCGGAATTAACTATGGCCGTTTCGACCAAGCTGATGAATCGGGAGTAATATCGGGCACCTTTAGTGGCAACGATTTTGCTTTGGCGGTAACCTACAGCTACCGAATCGATTCCTGTTTTAATGTAGGGGTAAGCGTTAAACCCATCTACTCGCACCTGGAGCGTTACTACTCCCTGGGGATTTCTACCGATTTTGGCGTACATTACCTTTCGGGCAATAAACTCTTTGCTGTGGGTATTGCGCTTAGGAATGTTGGTGTGATGGTAAAACCTTACACTGCCAGAACTTACGAGAACTTACCTTTTGAGGCGGTTGTCGGTTTCAGTAAGAAGCTGGCGCACGCACCTTTCAGGTTTGTTGTAACCATGCAGCACCTGGAACGTTACGATTTGTATTACAGTTCCCCCATTAACAACACCGAAATTCTTGGCGAAGATGACAAACCGTCGCCCAATATGGTTGAGCGGGTAGGTCGTGAGCTGATTAGCCATTTAATTGCCGGGGTTGAGTTTGTACCCGTGAAAGGCTTTGCCTTACGTCTGGGGTATAACTACCAGCGTCGGAATGAGCTTAAGGTGCAGGAGCGAGTTTCAACCGTTGGGTTTAGCTGGGGAGTAAGCCTTAGAATAAAGAAGTTTGATGTTAGCTACAGTAGGGCAACATACCATTTAACCGGCTCTACCAACCATTTTTCAATAACCACCAATCTTCAAAACTGGCTTTAGAGGCCACCCATCAAGTGGAGTTTTTATTACCTTAGCGGGTTCAAAAAATGATCTTACAACCAATGGATAAAAAAATAGTTATTGCTATTGATGGATTCTCATCGTGTGGGAAAAGCACATTTGCTAAGGCCATTGCAAAACGATTAGGTTACCTTTACATTGATAGCGGAGCAATGTATAGAGTGGTTACGCTGGAACTGCTCCGCCGTGGGCTTATTAACGATGGAGTGGTGGATACATCAATGCTTCAAAGTATTTTAAAGGAGATAAACATTGGCTTCTCATACGATCCTGTTAAAATGGCTTACCTTACAACCCTGAATGGCGAGGTGGTTGAGGACGAAATTCGGAGTCCGCAGGTTGCTAACCATGTGAGCCTTGTTGCCGCTATACCGGCTGTGCGAACCCGCTTAGTGGAGCTGCAAAGGGAACTTGGTAAAATGAAAGGAATTGTAATGGATGGCCGCGATATTGGTACAGTGGTATTCCCCGATGCAGAGCTGAAAATATTCATGACTGCCGACCCTATTGTTCGTGCCCGGCGCAGGTTAAAGGAGTTGCAGGAAAAGGGTTTGAATGTTACCTTAGACGAGGTGCTTAAAAATATTGAGGAGCGCGATTACATTGACCAGAACCGCGATGTGGCTCCACTTCGTAAAGCCGATGATGCCGTAGTTCTCGATAATACTAACATGACAGTTGAGGAGCAAATGGAGTGGGTGGAGGAAATGGTTAAGCGCCTTACCGTTTAAACCAAATTATAGCTTATCTGTTTAGCAGTATAATACTGAATTTGAATGAGAATTGAGATTGATCCTAATGCCGGTTTCTGTTTTGGTGTAGTAAATGCAATCAAAACAGCCGAAGAGAATCTGAGCAAAGGAATTGAAATCAACTGTCTGGGCGAGATAGTCCATAACGAGATGGAGAATAATCGCCTTAAAGGGATAGGCATGAAAACCGTAAAGCACGACCAGCTGCCCGAGCTGGCAGGGAGGAGTGTACTAATCCGTGCTCACGGTGAACCACCATCAACCTATGAGTTGGCAAGAAAGTACAACATCAACCTGGTTGATGCTACCTGTCCGGTGGTTCTCAAGCTACAGGAACGTGTCCGCAAGGCCTGGGAGCGCCTTCAACCGCTTGGCGGAACTGTAATTATTTTTGGTAAAAAGGGGCACGCCGAGGTTATCGGCCTATGCGGACAAACTAACAACCAGGCTGTAGTGGTTCAGGATTTGAACGATCTTGACGGGATCGATTTCAGTAAACCTATCGAAATTTTCTCGCAAACCACAAAGGAACCCGAGCACTATAGGGAGATTGTTGAGGAGATAAAGCGCCGGGTAGCTATATACAACACACAGCCCGAAACCCTGCTTAAGGTTAACAATACCATTTGCGGACAGGTGTCGAACCGGAAGCCTCACATTAAGGCTTTTGCACAAAAACACGATGTGATGATTTTTGTTAGTGGCACCAACAGCTCAAACGGGAAGATGCTTTTTGAGGCCTGCCTGGAAGCAAACCCCAATAGCCATTTGATTGTAAATTCGGCTGAATTAAAGCCTGAGTGGTTAAGTGGTTGCCAGAGTGTAGGTATTAGCGGGGCAACCTCAACTCCACTTTGGCTCATGCAGGAGGTGGCAAGTGCCATTGAGGCAATTGTTAAGGGGAAAGGATAAAGGTTAAAGGATGTGTCTAGTCCTGAAATAAGTCACCGGGTTAATGAGTAGGTTTAGGGCACGCCAATAAAACATCATTAGGGTTTATAGGGTAGAACAATAAAGGGCTTCTGCAGAACTTCTATGTTTTGGTTTCAACAAGTCAATATTTCCCTAATTTCTGTAAAATGGTAGAAAATATGCTTTGAAAAGTTCAAATGTTTAGGTTAAGTATCTAAAAAATTGTTGACTATATAGTATAACCAAAAAAACGATACTATTTTTACCGACCAAATCAACAACTAAATTGAACATTATGAATTTGAAACTACGACTTACCCTAATGAATTTCCTTCAGTTTTTCATTTGGGGTTCATGGTTACTTACCATAGGGGCTTACTGGTTTCAAACCAAGCAGTGGAGCGGAACAGAATTTGGCGCCATTTTCTCCACAATGGGACTGGCATCGCTGTTCATGCCTGCCATAGCAGGTATCATTGCCGACCGTTGGATAAATGCCGAAAGGCTTTACGGAATTTTCCACATACTTGGTGGAGTAATGCTATTTATAGTCCCAATGGTCAATAACCCCACAACAATGTTTTGGGTTATGCTGGTTAACATGATGTTTTACATGCCAACCATTGCTCTTTCCATCACTGTTGCCTACTCCTCAATGAAAAGCAAGGGAATGGATATCATAAAAGAGTATCCGCCCATAAGGGTATGGGGAACAATTGGTTTTATTGTGGCATTATGGTTTATCAGCTTAATGGGCTTTGAAACTTCATCAACCCAGTTTTACGTTGCTTCCATGGCATCGTTCATTTTAGGCCTATACGCCTTTACCTTACCTCAATGCCCGCCCTTGGCTCGTGGTCATAAGAAGTCGTTGGTCGATGAGCTTGGACTAAATGCGTTTAAGCTTTTCAAAAGCACCAAGATGGCCATTTTCTTTATTTTTGCCATGTTGCTTGGTGCATCGCTGCAGCTGACAAACGCCTATGGCGACACCTTCCTTCACGATTTTGCCAAACTACCCCAGTTTGCTGATCTGGTTGCCGTAAAATACCCTGCCATTATCATGTCCATTTCACAGATCTCCGAAACACTGTTTATTCTTACCATTCCCTTCTTCCTTAAGCGTTTTGGGATTAAAAATGTGATGCTGATGAGCATGGTAGCATGGGTGCTGCGTTTTGGCCTTTTTGCAGTTGGCGATCCAGGCCCGGGTCTTTGGATGATTATCCTTTCATGTATAATCTACGGTATGGCTTTCGATTTCTTCAACATATCAGGATCGTTGTTTGTTGAAACCCAAAGTGAGCCATCCATAAGGGCAAGTGCGCAAGGTTTGTTTATGATGATGACAAACGGTTTTGGTGCTTTTCTGGGAAGTAGCATTAGCGGTATCATAATCGACAAGTTCTTCACCATACCTAATGCGCCTGAAGGTGCAATACAGTTCAACTGGACAGGCATTTGGATAACCTTTGCAGCCTACTCGCTAGTGGTTGCCGTTCTATTCGCTTTCCTATTCAAGCATAAGCATAACCCTGCCGATGTGGCTAACGTTCAGCACTAAAAGGTAGGTGTGTTAAAATATAAAAGGCCATGGGAAAAACTCATGGCCTTTGTTTTTGAATGATTTATTACTTTTTCTTTTCTCTACGTTTTATCTCGTCGCGAATTTTGGTTGCTTTTTCGTACTCCTCGTTTTCAACAGCCTCACCAAGTAAGCGGTTGAGCTCATCGAGCGATAACCTGCGGATTTGATCAGTAAAGCTATCGGTTGGTTCTGGTGTTTCAGTTTCGCTCTCATCTTGAGGTTCTTCGGAATTATACTCCTCTACATCGAGGGTGATGCCTGCCTTTTCAATTATCTCCTCAGTGGTATAAATGGGGCAGTTGAACCTAAGGGCAAGGGCAACGGCATCGGAAGTGCGTGAGTCAATAAAGAGTTCCTTTTTGCTATCCTCACAATGCAGTTTTGAAAAGAAAACGCCATCTTCCAGCTTATAGATGTGAACGTCAATAAGATCGATACCAAAGGCACGGGCAAAGTTGAGGAATAGGTCGTGGGTTAGCGGGCGGGGCGGGGTTAGTCCTTCGAGCTGAATGGCTATGGCTTGGGCCTCGTACCCCCCTATGATTATGGGAATTCGTCGGTTCCCATTCTCCTCGCTCAGAACCAGAGCGTATGCTCCTGATTGGGTTTGACTATACGATATCCCTAATACGGTTAACTTAATTTTACTCATTTGAACAAATGTTCAGTGTGTAGAAACAGATTTGCAAATTAAAACAAATATACCATTTATTCACAAACCCAAATAATTTTTTGAGTTGATAATTCAATGTTGATTAGTTAACAAAAACAAGCATTTCTTTTGTCATCCTGATCGAAGCGAAGGAACTCATTGTTAGCGTACCGTGTTCAATGAGCAGTGTACAGCGGGGGGGATGTTTAAGGATAAAGGATAAAGGTTAAAAATTTAAAATTTCAGATTTCAGATTTCAGATTTCAGATTCATGATTGAAGGTGGTTGTATTGACCCCCTTTAAACTGGACTAATTTCCAAAGGGTTTAGAACTGAAGAATCAAAAATACTATTTTTGTTTGCCCAAATCAAGTCTTCAGGGGAGGAGCCAATCCCTGTAGGGGGGAAAGGCTTCTCTCTGAAGAAAAAAATTTCTTTATTTCTTTTATCTCTCCTGACGCCCACGATTCCGGCCTCCCAGAGCCTTAGGAACTTTCTGGGAGGGTAGCTAAGGAGCGATTTCATAGCCCTTGTCTCGTTGTAAGCGTAGTAGAACGCCCTGAAGATCTCCCTGGCGTGATCTATATCGCGAAATACGTTCCTGTTGCACACCAGCCTGGTAACCGTGCTGTGAAAGGACTCAAT
>NZ_JBBFKU010000021.1:0-59708 GCF_037481895.1 Tenuifilum sp. | reverse complement strand
TGAATTTGTTTTACCATCAGCATAAAAGTACAATTTTAGTTTGTACTTTTAGTCTAGTTTTATAGGGGGTCAAACCAGTTTAGTGTTTGGTTAAACCCAAACTTTGTAAATCCAATAAATCACCATAATCTGCGTTATATTAAACTCACTATCAACGAACAAATTCTTTTGCTAGGAAAATGGACTGAAAAAGTTAAAAGTCAGTTTGATGATTTGTGAAAATATTTTATTTTTGTTTAAATAAGCCTTACAAAAAGTACGGTTTTACACCCAAAATAGATGTATATAATTACTTTTGGTGCGGTTATAAATGAGTTGTACGGCATTGTAAAAAGACAACTCCACAGACAATTATGAGAATAGTTTTGACGATATTAACGATTTTGATTGCAACTGGATTGAATGCACAGTCTGATAACTTGCTGACTGATTCAAAAGAGTTTATATCAAAAACTATGAGAATATATGAGCCAAACCCGATTCATAAGGAATACTCTGATAGTATATCAGACTTATTTTCAACCTTATTAAATGGTTATCCAGATAGCAAAATAGACTCTACATTGTTGATTAGATTGTTGTTCGACAATTCGATTACTAATTATGAAGATTCACAAGAGGAATACAGATATGCAATAAGACGGTGTCTAATTTTTTCTATGTATTCCATGATTACTTCAGCTGACAATTGTGACTTATTCATAGATTTTGCAGATAAATCATTATTAAAAGATTCACGTCCTGAAAATTCAATCATACTTGAAAGCTATGTTAAAAATTATACGGGATTTTTAATTTTTAAATTGTTAGTGAAAGACTTAAAAGGAAACCTGACCCTATCAGATATTCAAAAAATAAAAGATACATTCAATAAATTTGAAGATTTTATTGATAAACATATTTATGAACAAGGAGTTATAATTTTGAATAAATTTGAACAACGATTTGATTAATAAAGTCGAGTAGGCAAGGGGGAATCTCACCCCCAAGCCTCTCACAGAACCGTACGTGACAGTCTCCCGTCATACGGCTCCTCGAACTCGCGCAACCATTTCAGGTTGACAGGCTGAAACAAGCTCATCCCTCGAATGAACGAGGTTGGCATAATTGCCTTGAGTCCGTTAACCCCTTCGCTGTGGCTAAGTTTCCAGAGCCTTTAGTTGGCACAAGTCGCTACTACGGGTTAATCCGCCCCTACTCCACCGCTTCGATACTCTCTGCCTTGTCCGCCAGTTGGCGGATATTCGGCATTCTCTCTTAACATCGGCGGGTAGGTTCTCCTGTTCCTTAGATGAGCCAATGAGCATAGTTCTTGCCGCCTTAATGCCGGAGACCGAGGCAGCCGATAGACTGGTAATCTCTGCCCTTATCCCGTGTGACCGTCCCACACACGGTTTTCAATCTCGTAAAGGTTATTTTCGACACGTCATCGGTCGGTTTACTTTCGTTCAACTCCTTTGCTCGCTCCTGACAGATTTTCGCCATTGCTGGCTTTCTGCCTTTTAACCCAAGCCGTTCAGCACCTACCCCTTGAAAGGGAAGCACCGCTGGGCGGATTGGAAACGCTTCCAGTAAAGCGTATCCGAGAGGCCAACCTGAACTCTCTCCGTAGCAACCTCAGCCAGTCGGTTCGCTCGACCTCCGCAAGTTGCTCACAAAGTTGAATTCAGTCTCTCATCTCATCTAAAGTTATGATGAATCAATTTCAAAGAACGTACTCCCTGACTTGCAGAAAGTTTTGTATATTTGAAAGTGCCCTGATTCATCGCAGGACACACCAACGCCGTACAACACGCGGTATAAAAAATTGCCGAGACAGTCGGTTATTCAGGGGTTGTAGCCCGCTTCAACTTTTGTGTAACTTGACAGGAAATCGCCCGCAATCGGCAACTTTTCATACCGCCACCGTTACCACTCCCACACCTTTCATAAACCCAACCATTTAAACCCACAAAGGTTTCACACTTATCATCTCAAATTTCGTTGCCTGGCAATTTCCCATCGGCAATAAGCCTGGTATACTCTTCGGGGGTGTTGATGTTGATAAGGATTTGATCATTGGGAACGGGTATGCAAGCTTTGCTAAATCGGTTTAGATATTCTTTTAGGTTGATATCCGGGTTGGTCTCGGCTCTTGCTGCTCTCACAATTCGCGGTGAAATTAGTAAGGGATGGCCACCCCTACCCTCGTAAACCGGGTAAACATAGTCGGCTTGCGTAGCATGCTGCCATAGCACCCCCAGAATATCGGAACCTACAAAGGGGTTATCGGCATTGGTCATGAAAACATACTGGTTGCCTATTGCCTGTAACGCAAGGTAAAACGAGTAAAAACGCCCCAGTTCTGGGTTTGGGTTAATCACTATTTCAATACCGTTTAGCTTATAGGCTGCTGAAGCTGCCTGTGCGGCTACCTCGGCATTGGTTATCATTACCACCCTTTGGCAGCCAAAGGAAAGGAACTCATCGGCAAGCTTGCGGGCAAAGCATCGTTGTGGGTCAAAGGGGAGCAAAGCCTTAGGCTGCCCCATTCGCCCCGAGGAACCGGCTGCCAGAATAATGGCGGAAAAATTTTCTTTCATTCGCTTGTATAGTAATATTCTTTGCCAAATAGCAATAAAATGCTATACAAAGTTAATATGCTTAGCCATATTTTATAGATTTGTGGGAAATATCAGGATAAATGAGCGATAAGTTTTCACCCATACCGGCCAAACAGTTGCTGGAAATCATTCTGAAAGAACTTGATACCCATGGAACCGTTTTTGGATACCCCAGCGAGCTGTTCTTTAACCCGAATCAAGGTAAACTTCCCACAACCATTTTTGGGCAAACCATTGATACACCAATAGGTGTTGCCGCAGGGCCACATACTCAACTTGCTCACAACATTGTAGTTGCCTGGCTCATGGGAGCCCGGTACCTTGAGCTGAAAACCATTCAAACCCTCGATGAGCTTGAGATTGCAAAACCCTGCATCGACATGCAGGATGAGGGGTACAACTGCGAGTGGTCGCAGGAGCTGAGGGTTGAGGAGAGCTTCATGGAATACCTAAAGGCATGGGTAATCATTCACATCCTGAACCATAAGCTGCAGCTGGGCAGTAAGCCCAACATGGTTTTCAACATGAGCGTAGGCTATAACCTTGAGGGTATTAAAAAGCCCAACGTTCAGTGGTTCCTGAATAAAATGGGTAATGCCACCGATGAGCTGAACCAGATGGTTCAGGAGCTAAAAGCCATATACCCAGCCATTGGAAACATCGATATACCTGCTAAGCTTTCGGATAATATTACGCTTTCCACCATGCACGGGTGTCCGGCCAATGAGATTGAGGATATAGCCCGCTACCTGCTAACTGAACGGAGATTGCATACGCTGGTTAAGCTCAACCCTACCCTTTTGGGAAGTTCAGAGCTCAGAGAGATTCTGAACAACAAGCTCAGGTTCAAAACCAACGTTCCCGATATTGCCTTTGAGCACGACCTTAAATATCCCGATGCCCTAAAGCTGATTGAAGCCCTTTCCGCCGAAGCAAAAACCCTTAACCTTACCTTTGGAGTCAAGCTAACCAATACGCTGGAAAGTGTTAACAACAAGCATGTTTTCCCAAGCGAGGTGGATATGATGTACATGAGCGGCCGGGCATTACACCCCATTTCCATAAACCTTGCCCGCAAGCTGCAGAACGATTTCAAAGGCCAATTGCTTCTATCGTTTTCGGCTGGAGTGGATGCTTTTAACGTATCAAAGGTTATGAGCTGCGGTTTTAGAACGGTAACCGTATCGTCCGACCTGCTTAAACCCGGCGGTTATGGGCGATTAAAGCAGTATATCGATAATCTCAAAATCGATTTTAACGGAAAAATTGACTGGCCAGCAGCCGATGTGGCTCTCAAAAACCTAAACACTTACGCACAGGAGGTGGTAGAGGATGAACGTTACCGCAATACGCATTTCCGTGAGCCATCCATCAAAACCAAGCGTAAACTCGACTACTTCGACTGTATTGCAGCCCCATGCGTGAATACCTGTGCTACCAATCAGGAAATACCCACATACCTTCACTTTGCTGCCACTGGCAATTACCCCAAAGCGCTTGAGGTGATACTCCGCACCAACCCATTTCCGAACACAACCGGAATGGTGTGCGACCACCTTTGCCAGAACAAGTGTACCCGTATTAACTACGACAACCCTTTGCAAATACGCGACGTGAAACGCTACGTTGCTGAGAATGCTGATATCAAGCCAAGTCCTGCTCAACCAAATGGTAAAAGGGTTGCCATAATTGGCGCTGGTCCATCGGGCTTGTCGTGTGCATTTTACCTGGCCATTAATGGCTTTAAGGTTGATGTTTTTGAAAGCAAGACCAAGGCCGGAGGAATGGTTCGCTATGCCATACCAGGCTTCCGCTTAACCGACCAGGCCATTGATAGGGATATTGAAAGGATTACCCAACTTGGGGTAAACATCCATTACAGCCACCCGGTAATCCGCAGCGAGTTTACCGACCTTAAAAACAAGTACGATTACGTTTACATATCGGCTGGTGCGCAGAAATCGGCTATGCTTGATATTGAAGGTATTGATGCCGATGGTGTTATTGACCCCCTAACCTTCCTGATGGGTGTAAAAAGCGGTAACATAAAGCAGATTGGCAAACGTATAGCTATAATTGGCGGTGGGAACACCGCCATGGATGCAGCCCGAACAGCGCATAGGCTTGTGGGCGACAACGGAAAGGTAACCATAGTTTACCGCCGAACAGTAAACGAAATGCCTGCCGATGAGGGTGAAATTAAAGCGGTAATTGCCGAGGGAGTTGAGGTAGTGGAGCTTGCCGCCCCTGAAAAAATAATCACCCAAAACGGCAGGGTTAAAGCATTGAAATGTAGCTTAATGAAGCTAGATGGTTACGATAGCAAGGGTAGACCAAAGCCTGTAAAAGTTGATGGTTCGGAATTTGAGGTTGAGTGCGATGTGGTAATTCCCGCCATTGGGCAAGCCCTTGATATCGATTTTGTTCCAAATGAGCTGCTAAAGGCCGATACCCGCAACTATAAAACGTTAATGGGTAACGTTTACATTGGTGGCGATGCGCTACGTGGCGCATCAACGGCCATAAATGCCATTGGCGATGGTCGTAAGGCAGCCCAGGAGATTATCAGCCAATGCGGTTTTACGGGAATTAGTACTGGTGTCCCTGAAAAGAAACACAATTACAGGGAGCTTATGCTGCTGCGTACCACCCGCAAGTATGGTTATGTGCATAAAGAACTTACTGCTGAAAAGAGCAAAACCTTTGAGCTGGTGACTGAAACTCCGGACGAAACGACCATAAAAGAGGAAAGCGCACGCTGCCTACACTGCGACGAGATTTGCAGCATATGCACAACGGTTTGCCCCAACCTGGCTAACTTTGCGTATACCATTGAACCCGTTCGTTACCAGCTCGACAAAGTGCTGGTTGGTTCCGATGGATCACAGGAGGTTCAACCCGACCATCTATTTGAGGTAAAACAAACCGTTCAGATTCTGAATATTGCAAACTTCTGTAACGAATGCGGGAACTGCTCTACGTTCTGCCCAACCGAGGGCGCACCCTACCAGGATAAGCCTAAGTTTCATCTAACCACAAAATCGTTCAAGGAGAGCGAGGATGGTTACATGCTTAGCGTTCTGAAGGATAGAAATGTACTAATCTTCAAGCAAAAAGGGGGCATTAAGACCCTATCGGAAAACCGTGATGAATACATTTACGAAACCGACCACGTTTACGCCCGTTTTAGTAAAAATGGCTTTAAGCTGGTTGAAGCTAAGGCATTAACGCCTTGCGTAAGGCAAATTCAATTCCAGCATGCGGTAGAGATGAGCGTAATACTGCAAGGGGCAAAGAGGTTAATGGGGGTTTGATTAGGGTTTGGTGTTTAGTGTTTAGTGTTTAGTGTTTTGTATTGGCCCCCTTTGTATTGACCCCCTTTAAACTGGACTAATTTCCAAAGGGTTTAGAGAAGATTCAAAAAAAAATAAATTTTCAGAAATTACCATAAATGCGTATTCTACAGCTTGTTACACGTTTCGATTTTGGTGGAGCAGAGAACCACGTGCGTGAGCTATGTAACGAACTTGCAGCAAGCAACCATCAGGTTATTCTGCTTTCCCGAAAGGGGCGACAAAATGAGCTGTTAGATAAACGAGTAAAATTTATACAATTACCTTCGTTTGTCAGAAATTTGATACTCACGCAGGTTGTAATAATAGGGCGTAATGGACAAAATTCAGGCTATTTTTTAGATAATCTGTTCTAATGGACATTTTTCAGGCTTTTTATTTTTAATGTTTTTTGAGATAAGCAAGTAGTATTAATAATTTTGTATGTCAGGTAAGCAGAAATAGGCTCTGCCGAATAGCAACCTGTCAGGAATATCCTGATCGACTAGGATGGTCATTAAGGCTGACGAGTTTCAGTCTATTTTTATTGACTATTCCACGAGCAGATGCCTTATAAAACTCATATAAAACTTTTCTTTATGTTTTCAGTTTGACCCTTTGAATAAAAGCAAATTTTTCATTTAAGGTTTTCAAATCCTCCAAAGCTCGATATTTATTGGAGTTAAACACTATATCAGCCTGAAAAATGTCCATTAAGCCAATAATAGCTTACCTGCTATTACGGTATAAGATTGATGTGATACATGCACACCAACGACTTCCAATAATTTCGGCATGCATAGCGGGATTTATACTAAGAGTCCCAGTGGTGGCTACCGTTCACGGCCGCGTTAGGCACGATTTGCGATCGGCAATTGCCCGTAGGTTCACTTCAAGGATAATTTTTGTTAGCAACCAGGTTTTAACCATCTCGCGCCACTATGGGACTATAAAGCATAAATCGGTAGTTATACCCAACGGAATTCCAATTCCACAAAAGCTTCCAGATCTTGAACCTTACACTATTGGATACTTCAGCCGTATTGATGAAAGGCACTTTGAGGTTATTAAAAATTTGATTTTGGCAGTTGCAAAGCTTAAAACGGATTATCCAAATGTAAGGTTATTGCTTATGGGCGATGGCAAGGAGGTTGAGAAACTAAAGTTATTAATCTATGAGGCAAATAGCAAGCTGAACGAAGAGGCAATTCAGTATAGAGGCTTTGTGAAAAATTTAGAAAATATTGGTTTCTTCCCTGAATTACTTTTTGGTGTGGGTAGAACAGCCATTGAGGGACTGGCTCGAGGAGCTAATCTGATTTCAGTCAACTATAAACGAATGGGGGAAATAGTTACCTTGAGCAATTATGAACAATATGCCCTGAATAACTTTGTAAATGTAACAGGATTACCACCTACTCAGGAGAAAATATTTAACCAACTTAAAAATTATTACGAGAAAAGGGATAGTTACCGTTCCCAAGCGCCTGTGCTTGCACAACGAATTGAAAACGACTTTGGAATAAATAAAACAACCAATAGAATAATTGAGGTTTACTCAAGCACCCTAAAATCAGGAGGTTTGCCTAACAGCAAACAGTTAAACTCTTAAATATCAGTATGTAAAAATAATTCAAATTATAAAGACCAGCTACAACTCATACTTGTAGGTTTGTTTCGATTCGGACATAACAAATGAACTGTAAAACTGAGTAATATTCTTTATCACTGAAAATTTGTGTATCACAAAGTTATGGTAGTCCTCCATGTCGTTACACTGCACTTTTAGCAAGAAATCCCAGTTGCCGGAAACGTAGTAACACTCCATAACCTCGGGTAGCCTTTTAACTTCATGCTCAAAGGCATCAACCACCTCCTTGGTGTGACTCGAAAGCGATACCGAGATGAAAACCGTAAGTTTTTTTCCTAATGCCTTAGGGTCGAGCAGCGTGATATACCGCTTAATGTAACCATTCTTTTCCAACTTTTTAATTCGCTCATGGATGGGTGTTGTTGAAAGGTGTAGCCTTTCAGAAAGCTCGCGAATGGTAACACGGCTATTGTCCTGCAAAATGTTCAGAAGTTTGCGGTCTATTTCGTCAATATTTCTCATATTTAGTTAAGTTTTAGGTTAAAAAATCAGTAAATTGCAATACTATTTTTCTTATTAGATAGTATTATCTTTTGCAAATATAATATATTTCTATAAAAAACAATATATCTAACATTATTTTCTATATTTTAAGAAATACCTAGAAATTTAAGACAGAGTTATTACTTTTATTGAAAATTTTAAAGGCTATGATTGAAATTATTGATAAAGTTACAAACCCCAAGGCACTAGAGAATGCCGTAAAGCGTTTTCGCGAAAAGGGTATTATTCTACCCACCTTTCACCAGCAGCAGAATCCAGATCAAATTCCCGATAAAATCAAAGTGAAGCTAAAAGATGTTGGGTTATGGGAGATAAACCCAGTAAACCTTTTCCGAATCACATGGAAGAACGAGCCAAAGGAAAAAGGAGGATTATTCGGCAAGGTTAATTACATTGAGCTACCCAAGGAACTAACCGGGGTAAATGCCCGAATTGTACTACTGCTTGGTAAATGGTTTCCAACAGGTGCGCATAAGGTTGGTGCCGCATACGGATGCCTTGCACCCCGCATTATTACTGGTGGCTTTGACCCAACAACCCAAAAAGCGGTGTGGCCATCAACCGGCAATTACTGCAGGGGTGGAGCATTCGATTCTAAGTTAATGGGTACTGAGTCGGTGGCAATACTACCCGAGGAGATGAGCCGTGAACGCTTTACCTGGCTGCGCGACTATGTGGGATCTGAGGTTATTGCAACCCCTGGTTGCGAGTCGAACGTTAAGGAGATATATGATAAGTGCTGGGAAATTCGTAGAACAAAACCTGATTACGTTATTTTTAACCAGTTCGATGAGTTTGGCAATGCCGCATGGCACTACAATATCACAGGGAAAGCCATTGAGGAGGTATTTAACGAGCTGGGCGGAAAGTCAAATCTTGCCGCGTACGTTTCGGCAACCGGCTCCGCAGGAACCATTGCCGCAGGCGACTACCTGCGAACCATAGCGCCACACATCAAGGTGGTAGCCTCAGAGGCAAAACAGTGTCCTACCATTCTGATGAATGGCTTTGGTGGCCACCGCATCGAGGGAATTGGCGATAAGCATGTACCCTGGATTCATAATGTTAAGAACACCGATGTTATAACCGCTATCGACGATGAGGATTGCATGCGAATTTTCAGGCTCTTCAATGAACCAGAAGGTGTAAAATACCTTGTAGAATCGGGAGTGTCTGCAGAAATTGCCAATAACCTGAAACTTTTGGGTATATCGGGCATTAGCAATATGCTCTCGGCTATTAAAACAGCCAAATTCTTTGAGATGACTTCAGAGGATGTGATATTCACCATAGCAACGGATTCGGCCGATATGTATGGATCGAGGTTAGAGGAGCTAAGGGAGGAACGCGGTAGCTATAGCCAAACCCAGGCCATAAAGGATTTTGAGAGATGTATCCTAGGTGCTACTACCGACTGGATGAGGGAGTTAACATACCACGACCGCAAGGCTATTCATAACCTGAAATACTTTACCTGGGTTGAACAACAGGGCAAAGAAATTGACGATTTGAACAGGCTCTGGAACGACAGGGAGCTTTGGCCTAAACTTTTTAGCCAGGTTAAACGGTGGGACGAACTTATTGATGAATTTAACGATCGGGTTGGTCTGCTTAAATCGCTATAAATTAATTTTCTATGAACGGAAAGTTCATACTTACCTGCTCGGGCTGTGGCAAAACCTTTGCGCCATCGCCTGAGCTTTACCTTTGCCCGGATTGCAGCAGGAATAACGATACCGTAAACCCACCAAAGGGAGTGCTAAAAGCAATATACGACTATGAAATCCTGAGTAAACATAAGGAAGAGGTAATAACAAAACATTTTTGGGATCTAATCCCGCTGCTAAAAAAGGAATCGTTACCCAAGCTAAGGGTTGGCGAAACACCATTGTACAGGTTTGATAGAATTGATGGTGAAACGCTTACCTTTGAGCTATACCTGAAGGATGATTCGCAAAACCCAACCTTTTCGTTTAAGGATAGGGCATCGGCTGTGGTATCGGCCTATGCCAAGGAAAATGGCATTAGCACAATAGTTGCTGCATCAACCGGAAATGCGGGCTCTTCCCTTGCCGGCATATGTGCTTCGCAGGAGCAAAAAGCCATTATTATGGTACCCAAAAGCGCACCACATGCTAAGCTCACCCAAATTGTGATGTACGGAGCCACAATTGTTCCGGTAAACGGCACCTACGATATGGCTTTTGACCTTAGCATGGAGGCAACCAAAGAGTTTGGCTGGTATAACCGAAACACAGCCTTTAACCCGCTAACCATTGAGGGAAAAAAGACCGTTTCGTTCGAGCTGTTTAAACAGCTCAGCAGGGCTATACCCGATTATATCTTTGTTCCCGTTGGCGATGGTGTAATTATTTCGGGGGTTTACAAGGGATACGAAGATTTGCTCAAAATAGGGTTGATAGATCGTATGCCCACCATTGTTGCAGTTCAGGCAGCCGGCAGCTCAAATCTAATCGAAAATATTGGAAAACCCGATTTTACCATAAAACCCAGCAATACCCTTGCCGACTCAATCTCTGTAGATATTCCACGAAATTTCTTTATGGCTCAAGACTACCTGCTCCAATACAAGGGTGAATGGCTCTCAGTAACCGATGATGATATTGTAAATGCTTCAAAGATTCTTGCGCGTAACACTGGAATTTTTGCTGAACCTGCAGCTTCAACAGCCTTTGCTGGAATGCTTTGCTACCAAAAGAATCAAAAATTGCTTACAAAGCAAAGGGTTGTTGTGTTGCTTACCGGTAGCGGTTTAAAGGATCTCAAAGCCGTTTCATCGGTTATTAATATTCCAAATGCCATTGACCCTACCATTGATTCGTTGAGGAAAAACGAGTGGATTAAATTTTAGAATTTTAAATCCTTGAGGTATAGGTTAATGGCGTTTTGTGTATAGAATCCTGAAATCTGTTTTGCGACTTCTACCCTATTCCAAAACATTTTACCTTTGTAAATGCTATGATACGATTCAACTTAAACGGTAAATCGGTAGAGTATAACGGCGATATAAATCGTTCGTTACTCGAGTATTTGCGGAACGACTTGCACCTAACCGCAGCTAAGGATGGTTGCTCAGGTCAAGGGGTTTGCGGTGCATGCTCGGTAGAGGTAAACGGAAGCATTAAAATGGCTTGCCGCATAAAAATGTCCGACCTAAGTGAGGCTATCATTTACACCCTGGAGGGGCTGCCAAATAATTTCCGCGAAATACTAGCCCACCACTTTGCCACCAAGGGAGCAGTTCAGTGCGGATTCTGCTCGCCCGGTATGATAATGCGTGCCAGAGGGTTATGGCTATCGAACCCAAATGCAACACGCAGCGACATCATCAGGGCTATCGCGCCAAATCTTTGCAGGTGCACAGGCTATGTCAAAATAATTAATGCCATTCAGCATGCCTTTGCCGAGCTAAACGGCCAAGCTTTGCCAAAGAATAATACAGGAGCCAGGATTGGGGACCGCTATCCAAAATATCAAGCCAAGGAAACAGCCCTAGGCCAAAGGCCTTTTGTTGACGATATGTTTGTTGATGGGATGCTATACGGAGCCTTAAAGTTTTCCGACCATCCACGAGCAAAGGTTTTTAAAATTGATACTTCAAAAGCCTTGGCGGTCCAGGGTGTAGTAAAGGTAATAACCGCTACGGATATTCCGGGGGAACGCTACATTGGGCTGATTTTTCAGGATTGGCCTGTAATGGTTGCCCTGGGCGAGGTTACACGTTACATCGGTGATGTTATAGCCGGAGTGGTGGCAACATCGGAGGATATAGCCAGGCATGCCGCTTCATTAATCGAGGTTGAATACGAGGTATTAGAGCCTGTTACCGATATCCATCAGGCCATAAAACCCGATTCGCCCCAGGTTCATCCCGATCGGTCAAATGTGTTGGAAACATGCACAATTCGGTTTGGTGAAGTTGATAAGGCTTTTGCTGAAGCAGCTTACGTTTCGTCCGATATCTACGAAACCCAGCGTATTGAACATGCATTTCTGGAAACAGAAGCTGCTCTTGCCTTACCCAATGGCGATGGCATAAAGGTATTCAGCCAGGGGCAGGGCATTTACGTTGACCGAAAGCAAATAGCAAAAATCCTAAACCTACCCGAAAGTAAGGTTAATGTGGTTCAGGTTCAAAACGGTGGTGGGTTCGGTGGTAAAGAGGACTTAACTGTTCAGGGCCATGCAGCCCTAATGAGCTATATCACCCAAATGCCCGTAAAGGTTCACCTTACCCGCGATGAAAGCATAAGAATGCACCCCAAGAGGCATCCGGTTTGGATGAAAATGAGCCTTGCCTGCAACTCCGAGGGGATGTTTACTGCTCTTAAACTTGAGGCCATAGGCGATACAGGAGCACATGCATCGGTAGGGACTAAGGTGATGGAGCGTGTGGTTGGACATGCCACGGGTGGCTACACCGTTCCCGCTGTAGATATTTCGGCTAAAACCGTTTATACAAACAATATCCCATGTGGAGCCATGCGTGGCTTTGGTGTTCCACAGGTTACCTTTGCCATTGAAAGCTGTATCGACGACCTTTGCCGTCAGGGTGGTTTTGACCGCTGGCAAATTCGCTACGATAACGCCCTTGAGGAAGGCGCCAAAACTGCAACCGGTCAGGAACTACATGGGGTTGGACTAAAGAAAACCCTTATTGCAGTTAAGGAACAATTTAAGTCGGCCAAGTATGCAGGCATAGCCTGCGGCCTAAAGAATACCGGTGTCGGTAACGGAATGGTTGACGATAGCGAGGTTATAATCAAGGTTGTTAGCCCAACCAGGGTTGAAATTCACCACGGATGGACGGAAATGGGTCAAGGTGTTCACACCATGGCCATTCAAACGCTTCACCATGAAACTGGTATTGAACCAAGCTGTATAGAGGTGATAGTTGATACCGATGCGGAGATTCCAACTGGTATGACCACTTCGTCAAGGGCTACAGCCCTGGTAGCCAACGCCCTTATCAACGCTGCGCGTCCACTGAGAGAAGATTTAAAGACGGCCAAACTCGAAAAACTGGTAGGCCGGGTTTACCGTGGTAAATTTGTTTGCGATTGGACATGCAAGCCCGGCGCAAAAACCGATAAACCAGTAATACACTTCGCCTATGGCTATGCAACACAGGTTGCCATTCTAAACGAACAGGGCAAGCTATCCAAAATAATTGCTGCCCACGATGCGGGCAAAATCATGAATCAGATGCTTTTCGAGGGTCAAATTGAGGGGGCTGTGCATATGGGAATGGGATATGCACTAACCGAGGATTTACCCATGGAGAATGGATTTCCCGTTAGCTTTAAGTTTAAGGACATTGGGATTATCCGCGCCAACCAAATGCCCGAAATTGAAGTTATTGGAATTGAAGAGCCCGACCCAATCGGCCCGTTCGGTGCAAAGGGTATTGGCGAAATAGGCATGGTGCCAACTGCTGCAGCCATAGCCAATGCGCTATGGGCTTTTGACGGTGTAAAGCGGACACGCCTACCCATGATGCGGAACAAGTCAGAATAATGTTTAACCACCAAATTCTTACCCAATGATTTTACTTTCCGATGCCACCTATATCGACTATCAAACGCTGGAAATCAAGAATTGCGATATACTGGTTACCAAAGGTAATATTGAATTCCATCCACCCAAAACATACAGGGGCAATGCCACTGAAACCATCAACTGTTCCGGAAAGTTGGTTACGCATTCGTTTATTGTTGGCCATCACCATGCATACTCAGCATTAGCCCGAGGAATGGGTGCACCCAAAAAATCACCTGAAAATTTTTACGAAATCCTTAAATATATTTGGTGGACACTCGATAAATGCCTTACCACCGAAATGGTAGAGTATAGCGGCTTGGTTACCGCTATGGCTTGTGCAAAGGCTGGGGCTACATTTGTTATTGACCACCATGCCTCCCCTTATGCGGTAAAAGGTTCACTTGAGACACTTGCCAAAGCATTTGAAAGGGTTGGCCTATCGCACCTACTCTGCTACGAGATTAGCGATAGGGATGGTGATGAAATTGCCCAACAAGGACTTGAGGAAACCGATAGCTACCTGAAAAACTATCAGGGACTGGTTGGCCTACACGCATCGTTCACCCTAAGCGATAAGACCTTGCAGGCAGCAGCAGAGCTAACGCAGAAGCATAATTCGGGTGTTCATATCCATGTAGCCGAAGATAAATACGACCAACAACATTGCCATGAAACCTATGGTAAAACTGTGGTTGAAAGGCTTAGCAACTTTAACTTCCTAAACTCTAACAAATCGATTCTGGTGCATTGCCTGCACCTTTCCGAAAAGGAACGTAACCTTATAGGTCAATCGCCCTGCTGGGTAGCACAAAACACCGATAGTAACCTGAACAACAACGTTGGCTATTTCAGCAGTAAAAATTTGGGTGAAAATATCATGCTGGGCACCGATGGTATGCACAGCGATATGCTACAAAGCATGAAATCGGCTTACTTTGTTGGCCAAAACTTTGACCCAATGAGCCCTGCGCAAGCTTACAAACGACTAAGAAACGCTCACCACTACATAGCCCAAAATGGATTCAGCGGCGATGGCCCCAATAACCTTGTGGTTCTTGATTACGATTCCCCCACCCCCGTTACCGCTGAAAATATTCCTGGACACTTTATTTATGGTATCAACCAGTCGCATATAGAACATGTTATATCCAATGGAAAACTCATAGTCAAAAGCAGAGCTATAACCACCGTTGATCAGGAAATCATTCTTAAAGAATCGCAAAAATTAGCGCTAGAGCTTTGGAAAAGAATGAGAGGGTAAGGATAAGGGATAAAGGATAAAGGATAAAGGATAAAGGATAAAGGATAAAGGTTTAAGGTTGTCTAGTCCTGAAATATTGGGATAGACTTCGCCTAAACATCACTCTGACATGCTGAACTCACAGAGGCATCACTTTGTTCATTTTTCCACTTGGCCTTGCCAGAAATACCGCGCTCTTCTTGGTATGACAAATGGAGTTGATGGTTGATGGTTGATTGTCACAAAATGAACGCAGTTCACGCTGATTGAATTGATTTACACAGGTTAAATTAACCAATCACCAAACACCAAACACTAAACACAATCACCCCTGTACCCTGCACACTGAACACTTTAAACTAAGAATATGTTCTTTCGCTTTGCTAAGGATGTCAGAAAAGATTGATAACCAATGGTTGATTGTTGCTCGTAAAAACTGACTAGATAATCATACCTATCATTTTAGTTATCCAAAAGCAATACCAAACAATAAATTCCTCTTTTTATGCTTATATTTGCCCTTTAAAACAAATTTAGATGAATCAACAAGTATTGGAATGGATTGGGTATAGCGCTTCGGTAATCATTGCGCTATCAATGACAATGAGTTCGATAGTTAAGTTCCGTTGGATAAACCTAACAGGAGCATTGATGTTCTCAATTTACGGTTTTCTGATTGGAGCATGGCCTGTGGGCATTTTAAACGGTTTTATTGTGCTTACCGATGCTTACTACCTATTTCAAATCTATTCGAAAAAAGAGGTGTTTGAGATACTTGAGGTTCGCCCCGAGAACCGTTACCTGATGCGTTTCCTCGATTTCCATCAAAAGGATATACATCGTTTCTTTCCTGGTTTTGTCTATACCCCCACTGAAAATACAGTTAGTTTCCTCATACTGCGTAACATGGCAGTTGCTGGGGTATTCATTGCCCAACGCAACGAAACAAAAGCGCTTGAGGTAGAGCTTGATTACGTTTTACCTGAATACCGCGACTTTAAGAATGGCAAGTTTGTTTACTACTGGCTTAGCCAGAAATTTACTGAAAGCGGGTATACCCGGGTGTGGGCAAAGGCATGCAATAAAAGCCACAAAAAATATTTGCAACATTTAGGCTTTACTGAATCGGGCGGTAACCATTTTCTGAAAATACTTGAATAAGAGTAGGAATTGAGAATATTAATTACAAAAGGTAGGATTGTAACATCGGTTGGCGAGCAAATTGCCGACCTGTTGGTTGTTGATGGGAAGATAGCGGCCATTGGAAACCAGTTAGAAGCCAATGCTGAAACCACAATCGACGCACAGGGTATGCTGGTGCTGCCCGGGGGTATCGACCCACATGTTCATTTGCACCTACCTACACCCGCCGGTTTTTCATCGGACGACTTTCATTCGGGCAGCATTGCTGCCCTTATGGGCGGAACAACAACCATTATCGATTTTGTGACCCCATCACGGGGTCAATCAATGGTTGAAGCGCTAAAAGCACGATTGGATGAGGCTGCTTGCTCGCTAGTTGATTACACATTTCATGTGAGCCCTATTGAATGGAATAAAAATACTCCTAAAGAGATTGAGGAATGCATTGAAATGGGATTTCCATCGTTTAAAGTTTACATGGCCTATAAAAGTTCCGTTGGAATTGATGACAATGCCTTATACCATGTAATGCATACAGTGGCTCAGAATGGTGGTATGGTTACTGCTCACTGCGAGATGGGCGATGATATCGATACTTTAAGAGATTTTTATGCCAGTCAGGGTCTTACAGCCCCAAAGTACCACATGCTCTCGCGTCCCCCTCGATTTGAAGCGTTAGCGGTTAAACGTGCCATCGACCTTGCCGATCAAACCCAGTGCCCCCTTTACATTGTTCACGTTTCGGCGGCTGAATCGGTTAAACATATTATTCAAGCCCAAAAAAGTGGCCAACCGCTTTATGCCGAAACCTGTCCTCAGTATCTTCTACTCGATGAAGCCCTGTACGATTCCACTTTGCCCGAGGCAATAAAGTATGTTATAAGCCCACCGCTCAGGCAAAGTATTGACAGAGATACCCTCTGGAATGCCATCAACAATGGTAATATACTAACGGTTGGAACTGACCATTGCCCTTTCAGTCTTGAGCAAAAAATGGTGGGCAAGGACGATTTCCGCAAAATACCAAACGGAGCAGGCGGGATTGAACATAGGCTTGCGCTACTGTACACTTTTGGTGCATTAACCGGTAAGCTAAGCCTTAGCAAATTGGTTGATGTTTTTGCAACACAACCGGCTAAAATATTTGGACTTTACCCTCAAAAGGGTGAACTTGCCATTGGTGCCGATGCCGATATTGTGATTTGGAACCCAAACGTAAAAGGCTCAATTTCTTCAAGTAAACATCACTCAAAGTCCGACATAAGCATTTATGAAGGCTTTGAGACTACTGGTGAGGTTGCTTTCGTAATCAAAAACGGAATTATTGCAGTTGATAACGGAAAATTGAGCGAAAATCTGCCCAGCGGTCAACTACTTAAACGCCGGTCAGCGAAGACAACAGGCCACTACTACAAAAGAATGGATAATTCAGGTTCCTACAATTGTGGTAGGGTTTGAAACAGGTTAATTAAAGCCAAGTTATAAGATACTCATCAAACTCAGCACCTTTGCTTTCCTCCTTAACTAAGTTAACCTGAACCCCATACACCTTGCATTTTCTCACTAGGGTATCGAGCAACCCCACCTGAATATGCGTGTTAAATAGTTGGGTTTTTCGCATTTGAATGGACTTATCAGTGTGTGAAACTATTTCCCAACCTCTCCGTTTCGGATCTTTTACACCTTTCTGCGCTAGCAAAACCAATGCTTTCATTACATCCAACGGCTTACTCTCGGTATTAACCATGTTGGTTTCAAGCATTAGACTGTAGGTTGATTCACCAATCCGGCGGCCAATTTTAATTAGGTTAAATTGTCCCAGCTTCTTTTCAATCCAGCTACATAGCTCCACGTAAACCTTGAATGGAATTTTGTTGGTAGACTTCGACAGGTCATAACCACTAACTATCTGAAATAAATCGGGGTAATCGGCTTTTTTATCCTGATAACAGCTAATTATATCATTGATAGCCCATGCATCAATGAATATCTCCTCAATCAACTCTTTCATTTTTATATCTTTTTATCACAATAAAAATAATACATGGCATAGTTTAATACCAACATTCACATCATTTTTAGAAATTATAAACAATAATTAATTAGTCTTTAGAATATTCAAACAAATGATTAGTCAAAAGTATAATTCTAAAAGATATACCTGAAGGGAAAGGCATTTTTTAGCATAACATTTATTCTGTTAAACTACATAATAAAGCAAAAAAAACAGCACCTTAAGGTGCTGCTGAAATATAAAATGGGCTACTACTTTATAACTCTTGGTGTGTTCCTTTCAATAAGTTTCATTAGAATATCAGCGGGATTTTGGAACCTATTGGTAAGCATCATAGCAGCAATAATATATGGTTTGAAACCCGCTTCCTGGTAAGTTTTAATGCGGTAACGCTCAAAGGTTTCCTTACTTACCTCACCCTGAATGCACGATTCGCCTGAAATATCTGCTGGTAGGCAGTGCATGTAAAGAGCATCGGAATTCCTTGTTACCTTGCGAACCTGCTCATTGTACTCCCAATCCTTGTACTTGGCATTGTTAGCCAGGCAAACCTGCTCGAGCTCTTTAAGGCCATTCTTATCGCCATTCATAAGCAGCTGGGTGCGTTGCTGCATGATGTGGAATGGCGCCCAGCTTTTTGGGTAAACAATATCGGCATCGCGCATGGCATCGTTCATGCTGTGGCTAACCTTAAAACTACCACCGCTTTGAGTGGCATTTTTTCTGGCAATTTCAACAATTTCAGGAATAAGGTCGTAGCCCTCTGGGTAGGCTAATTCCACGTTCATACCAAAACGGGTCATCAGAGCAATAATACCCTGTGGAACCGATAGTGGTTTGCCATAGCTGGGCGAGTATGCCCAGCTCATCACAATCTTTTTGCCACGCAATGCATCCAGTGAACCATACTCATTGGCAAGGTGAAGCAGGTCAGCCATTGACTGGGTTGGGTGATCCATATCGCATTGCAGGTTCACAATACCAGGCCTAACAGGCAAAACCCCCTTAGCAAATCCTTCATCGAGAGCTTCGCCAACCTGGCGCATATACTTGTTTCCTTCACCCAGGAACATGTCATCGCGAATACCAATGAAATCGGAAAGGAACGAAATCATGTTAGCGGTTTCACGAACGGTTTCGCCGTGCGAAATCTGCGATTTCTCCTCATCCAACTCCTGAACTGCAAGTCCCAAAAGGTTTGCAGCCGAAGCAAACGAAAAACGTGTTCTGGTGGACTTATCCCTAAAGTTTGAAATAGCCAGGCCTGAATCGAATATGCGGGGCGAAATGTTTTCCTTACGCATCTCTTTTAGAATGGACGCAACCTGTAGCACAACCATAAGGTCGTCGTCGCTCTTCTCCCATGTGAGCAAAAAATCTTTACCGCTAAGGTCCGATTTGTAGTGATTTAACTCCGCTATTTTCTTGATTAAATCCATATTTCAAAGTTTTTATTCGGTTTTAACTATGTTATCTAATTAGGCGTTGGTAACAAATTTAAAATGAAGTTACAGCTTATTTTGTAAATCAACAATCGAAAAACCTGAATCATTGTCGTTTGGATAATAAGTCAGACTCCCCCTTTGTCATCCTAAGTGAAACGAAGGATCCCGATTAATCTATTGTTTTGAGATGTTTCGCTTCGCTCAACATGACAATTAACCTTAACTAAACGACTTTGATACCTGATTCACAATTCAATTTGTGCAATGCATAACCTAAATCTCATATGCGAAGGCGGCATAAAAGGCAGTAGCTGCCACCAAATCGCTAATGGGAACCTTCTCATTGGGAGCATGAGCCAACACCTCATTGCCTGGGCCAAAACCAATTGTAGGAATTTTATAGGTTCCACAGGTCATAATACCATTTGTGGAAAAGGTCCACTTATCAACCTTTGGAGCATTGCCAAAAAGCTTCTGGTATGTGCTTACGCCTTTCTGAACAATCTCACTGTCCTCGGGCATTTTCCACGTTGGGTAGTATTTTTCCATGCCGTATTCCAGTCCTGTATAGGCCTTCTCGCTATAGTTTAGCACTTCCACCCTGGCATTCATGCCCTTAATCAGCTCTTCAATCTCGGCAACAGCGCTCTCCTTGGTTTCGCCCCAGGTAAGGCGACGGTCAAGATGAATGCGGGCATAGTCGGAAACTGCGCATAGCGAAGGACTACCGGAGGTGAACTCCGTAACAGTGATGCTTCCTTTTCCCAGAAACTCATCGAATTTTAGTCGTTCGTTTAGTTTTTCTACCTCCAAAGCCACCTTTGAGGCCATGTAAATGGCATTTTTCCCTCTTTCGGGTGCTGAGCCATGAGCGGAAACACCGTAAAAATGAACCTGCATTTCCATTCTGCCGCGGTGACCCCTGTAAATATTGAGGTTTGTAGGCTCAGTGCTTATAACAAAATCGGGTCTTATTTTATCCTCCTCCACAATGTACTTCCAGCAAAGTCCGTCGCAATCCTCTTCCATCACGCTACCTACAAAGTATATGGTTAAATCCCTGTTAAAACCAAGTTCCTTAAGTATTTTGCCAGCCGTCACAAATGCAGCAGGTCCGCCTTCCTGGTCAACTGTTCCGCGTCCATGTACATACCCATCGCGAATTTCGCCTCCCAAGGGATCAAATTCCCAGTTATCCTTATTGCCAATATCAACCGTATCCATGTGGCCATCGATGGCTAGAATACGTTTTCCATTTCCAATACGACCAATTACATTACCAAGCCCATCGATAAAAACCTCGTCAAAGCCAGCCTCTTCAATTTGACTCTTTAGCTCCAGCTGCACGTCGCGCTCCTGCGCACTTAAGGATTTAATCTGAACCAATCGGGACAGATTACGTGCAGTATAATCGGCATATTTCTCCGATAACTCCTTTATCTTACTATATACGTCGCTCATTTTATGTAGATTTTAGTACTCAAAATTATTTTTAATTCTACACATTAAAGCAATGAGTATTGATAATTTTTGTAATACCATTTAAATATAGATATTTTTTCTATATATTACAAATTTATTATGCCTTTAATCTTCGTTATAACTAAATTGAAAGATATTTTTGCCTAAAAAAACCCTTAGAGATTATCTTAATAAATTTACAAAAAATTAAACATTGGTATGATTTGGCAATTTATAAGCTCAAAAATTGAGCAGAATATTGATGTTTACCTAATTACCGTTGCCGAAACACAGGGTAGTAGCCCTGGCAAGGTTGGGTTTAAAATGGCTGTTTCCGCCGATGGTAGCCTTTACGGCTCAATAGGTGGAGGTGTAATGGAGTTTAACCTGGTAGAAATGGCACGTAAGAACCTGGCAGAGGGATATAAACAAAACTTCTTGAAGCGGCAGGTTCACTCACACGATGCAGCTGAAGATAAATCGGGGATGATATGTTCCGGTGAGCAAACCCAAATCTTCAGCCTTTTCTCAAAATCCGATTCAGAGGTTTTAGCTAAGGTTATTGAGCTTGAAAGTGAAAACCGTCCGGGAAAAATTGTTCTATCATCCAGTGGCGCGGAGGTATACGAGGGTGAATCGCATATTGGCATTAAAGAAATTGAGTTTCAAAAGAGCGATTCAAGCTTCCGCTACAGCGAGCCTTTAGGGGTAAAAGAAACTGTTTACATATTTGGTGCCGGTCATATAAGCGTTCCGCTTTCGCAAATTCTGAGTCTGCTTGACTTTAGGGTTGAATTGTTCGATAACAGGCAGGGTTTAAGCACCTTTGAGGGTAATGTTTGGGCCCACAAAAAACAGATTGTTGACTACAAGCAGGTATCACACCTTTTACCTGGAAACGATAGAAGTTACGTTGTGATAATGACCTTTGGGCATAAGTTCGACGAGATAGTACTAAAGCAGCTAATCGGTAAGCCTTTGAAGTATATTGGTATGATAGGCAGCAAAAGCAAGGTGAAAATCATATTTGAGAGCCTTATTGCGGAAGGTTATGGCAAGGAAAATGTTGAAAGGGTTTGCTCACCCATTGGATTACCCATTGGTGGACAAACCCCTGCTGAGATTGCTGTGAGCATTGCTGCCCAAATAGTTGAATGGCGCAATAAGCATTAAATTTACTGCTCAATAATGGTGGCGCCAACCAGTGTTTTAATCTTTTTCTGTTCAGGATTTCCGGTATAGGTTAGGCTCCCTCCTGTGCTAACATTAGCTTCAAGTACCTTTGATGCGTAAACCTTAGCGCTAGCACCTGTATTTACTTTTACGTATGTTTTTGGAGCAATTAGGTCAATTGCCGTTAAAACTCCTCCGGTGTTAACTTTTGCCTCATAGCTGCTTACACTGCCCCTTATGCGTAGGGTTGAACCCTGTCCAACAGTTAAATCAGCAGTTTCAGCCAATACTGCGCCATCAAACTCGGAGCTGGTATTAATATTAATTGAAATATTAGTTACCTTGAGGGTATCCTGAAGGCTTACTGCAGCCGCTGCCGATACCGATATCTCTCTTAACTCCCTGTAGGTTATGTAAACAGTGGCGTTTACCCTATCATAAAGCTTCCCCTTGAGCTTCACCTCAAGTGTATTGCCATTTACATCTATCGCAATGTCCGATGCAGGAATGCCTTGTGTTTCAACCTTGGCATTAAGAGAATCGCCTTTAACAAGAAATACCTTAAATTCACCCCACACCCGAAGTTTATCGAACTCCTTTAACGAGTAAACTGCGGTTTGCTGTGAATAACCTATTGCCGAAACCAGTAAAACACTCAGGGCTAGAATTATTTTTTTCATAGCTATTTGTTTTAATCCATATTGTCAAAAATAACAATCAAATTCCATTCCAAATAGTAATTAACCTTTTTTATCGGTCGAACAAAAGGAGACTATTTATTGTTTTTACCAAAAGACTAAACAAAGTGAAAACTTACATATCAATATTGATTACAGTAATCTCATTAAGCGCTTGCGCTCAAAACATTAAGGATAGTACGATGAAAAGTGATGATTTACGTAATAAATTAACCGATATACAGTTTTACGTAACCCAGCAAAAAGGAACTGAAAGGCCATTTACTGGCGAGTACTGGAATCATTTTGAACCGGGTTTGTACGTATGCGTTTGCTGTGGGGCTGAGCTTTTCCAGAGCGACACAAAATTTCATTCCAGCTGCGGATGGCCAAGTTTCTTTGATAGCAAGTTTGTAGATAATATAAAGTTTCAGAAAGATTTAAGCCATGGTATGGTGCGAACCGAAGTGCTTTGCAAAAATTGCGGTGCACACCTGGGGCATGTATTCAACGATGGCCCTGAGCCAACCGGTATTAGGTACTGTATCAACTCGGCTTCGTTAAAATTTATACCTAACAAAAAAGAATAGTTCATGGGCAGCACCACAAAATATATGGCAATGTTTCCACTTCCGGTGTTTCTTCTACCGGGTGAGGAAATTCCGTTGCGTATCTTTGAACCCCGTTACAAGCAGTTGATTAATGAATGCAATGAAACTGGCGACACCTTTGGCATACCATATGTGAGTAACAACAATATTAAATCCTACGGTAGCGAGGTTGAACTGGTTAACATTGTAGCCAAGAATAGCCTAGGTGAGATGGTTATTCTCATTAAGGCAATTGCAAACTTTCACCTTTTAAACCTTAAGGAGAAACTACCCGATAAACTTTATGGTGGTGGAATAATTGAGTATATTGACGATAGGTTCACTACAACCAATCCAGAGCTGGTAGTACTTGTTAAGAAGCTGAACCTTAACCTTGACCCTGTAATGGGCTCGCTTATTACTGGGGACTCAGTAAACCTTATGAATGTTGCAAAAGCTATACAACTCGATTCTGACGAAAAATTCTCATTTTACTCCCTACGAAACGAGAAGCAAATGGTTAACTACCTGATAAAAAGGCTAAGGTTCATTGAGCATATCCAATTGCAGGAAAAATTGCTGGAAAATAATTTTAGCCTAAACTAATATTTTCCTTTATCTACATTAAGTAGGTTATGATCTGGAATGGATTTAATATACTTGTCAAAAATCCTCATGAAGAACCTATCGACAACATAAGGGAAACGGGCACCTTTCCAGTGACTCTGATTGGAAGTAAATGTTAAGGTGTAGCCATCGGGGCGCGAAATAACAAGTGCCGATGTGCCTGCCATGGAACCTGAGCGCCATAGCGTTCCATCGTCCCTAACCCAACGCCAACCCAACGGCTGAAACTTCCCATTGTATGTTTCCTTCATGATATCGACAGACTGCTTTGAGAGAATGTCAGGAAAATCATTTCTGCCATCAACAGCCATTACAAACCGGGTTAGGCTAATGGGCGAAATCACCCAGCCTCCGGCTGCACCCAGTGCACGCACATCGTTTCCACCTCTCGATTTTAGAACACTCTGCTTTGAGCCATCAAAGGAAATTACCTTTTCGGCCTCTGGCACCTCGTAGTATCTAGCTTCGTTATTGTACCTTAAACTATCCCAGTTATTGGCCAAATGTGCATCGTAAATATTTAATGGTTTAAAAATTTCGTTCTTTACATAGCTCTCATAATCCATTCCCGAGGCCTTTTCAATTACCCTTTGCAGTATCACAAATCCAATGTTACTGTATGAGCTATGACTTCCAGGCTGAAAGTGAAGTCGTTTTGATAGGGCAAATACAATATAGTCATCAACATCCAAAGGTAAATCCTTATGAAGCTCGCGAGCAATAACATCTTTAATAAAAAGGTGATCGCCCCACCGGGGAGTCCATCCGCCCGAGTGGTTTAATAGGTTATGAACGGTTATCTCCTCTACCCTCTTATCCTTATAGCTAAGGAACTTTTCATCGTTAAGAATACCATCAGGGCCAAAAACCCTGTCATTAAGCCTTAGCTTACCCTCCTCAACAAGTTTCATAACGGCTGTAGCCGTTATAAGTTTGGAAACGCTAGCCACACGCATAGTATTATAGGGCTGCATAGCCAGGCCTTCCTCTTTATTGGACATGCCAAAACCACGTGCGTAAATAATCTTACCCTTATGGGCAACGCAAAAGGTTGCACCAACCAAATCCCATTTGTTCACAAACTGCTCAAACTGGCGATTGATAGATGAATACTCATTGCTGTTTGTAAGAGCATTGTTTACACTCAGCAAATCAACCTTTGCGTATTTTGATGACTCAGCAATTGGTAATGCCAGAGTCCTATTATTTTTTTTCAGGTAGATACCAAAGGAAAGAGCTAAGAAACCAATCAGAATTGCCGAAAGCAGGATTATCAATTTCCTTTTCTTAACCATTGCTATTTATATGAAACTTTGCGCTGCGAAGATATAAAAAACATATTAGTTGATTGTTGACAGTTGAAGGTTGACAGTTGAAGGTTGACAGTTGAAGGTTGACAGTTGAAGGTTGACAGTTGATAGTTAAAGGTTGAAATTGATATAAATTAATTCACATTGCTTATAAATAAATGATTACCACATGTTTGGAGTTTGCATAACACCAAACACTAAATACGAAACACTAAACACCATTCCTACTGATCACAGAATACTCAATGCTTTACTATCGCTTTACAGTTCGCATAAGCTCTTCAAGTAGCTCGCAAAACCGGTCAATATCCTGTTCGGTAGTGTCCCATGAGGTCATCCAACGCACCTCGGAACGATCCTCGTCCCAAACATAAAAGAAGTATTCACTTTGAAGGGGATGGATGAGTTCAGGTGGAACGATTGCAAAAACTGCGTTAGCCTGAACAGGCTGAGTGATTGTAACGCCCTGTATAGCCGAAACCTTTTTGGCGAGCAGCTGAGCCATAGCATTAGCATGACGGGCGGTTGAGTCCCACTGACCATCCTCAAGGTAGGCTAAAAACTGGGCCGATATATACCTCATTTTTGAAGCCAACTGTAAGCCCTGCTTGCGGGTGTACATGAAATCATGCGCTAACTGTTGATTGAAAAAGACAATGGCCTCGCCATACATCATGCCATTCTTGGTTCCTCCAAAGGAGAGAACATCAACGCCTACATCGCGGGTAAATTCCCTGAAACCCTTTCCGAGCGATACAGCAGCATTTGCCAAACGAGCACCATCCATATGCAGAAGCATGTTATGGGAGTGAGCAAAATCGGCCAGGGTCTTTATCTCATCAACGGTATAAACAGTTCCAAGCTCACTAACCTGCGATATAGAAATAACTTTAGGTTGAGAGTGATGTTGAAAACCGAAACCGTGCATATGCTTTTTAATTCCGTCAATGGTTAACTTACCGTTTACGGTTGGAACGCTTAACAGCTTACACCCGGTAAACCTTTCAGGTGCACCACACTCATCTACGTTGATATGGGCAGTTTCAGCACAAATTATGGCATTGTGGGGTTGTGTTACAGCCTTTAGTCCAAGAACATTGGCCGCAGAGCCAATGAACACAAAGAAAACCTCAATATCGTTGCCAAAAATTTGCTTGAATCTATCAATTGCTTTCTGCGTAATTGGATCATCACCATAAGCAATGGTGTGACCATGATTCACATCGTTAATTGCTTCAAGAATCCTAGGGTGTACACCCGAATTATTATCGCTAGCAAATCCTCGTGAAAACATAATAATAATGTAGATTTTTTCGGTAAAGTTAACTTTTTTATGGGTTAGCAGCCATTACGATTTAAATTTTCGAATCATTTGGTAATCAATATAGTATAGAATTTTGATGGAAAAACTATTATTCTGTGGACTATTCCAAATCCCTTCAATGTTTTTAAAGTAGAGGTACTGGGGATTATCTAACAGCTCTTCGGCCTGATTTTTCCATGCAAAAACCAGTTCGCTACCAGGTGCAAAGTGCCACTGGTAAAACATATCGATGTTGAAAAGGTTATAGTTGCGGTTTGCCGGATTGGTTATTGAATTGGTTTGCTCTAGCGAGCCGTCATTTTTTAAGGTAAAAAACTCATTGTACTTGAAATGTCTTATGTAGTGGCGAGCTCTTATGCTTAGGAACGATTTAGCTGTAAATGCAAACTGAATACTTAATGTATTTGTAATAGTAACCAGTTTCCTGCTACCAAAAAATATGTTTGAACCATCGTAATCGTAGTATCCAATGTTGTTGCGTTCCGACTGATATGCCCAGCTGTAGATGGTTAAGAGTTTATCGGAAAATCTTATTCGAGGGCTAATGCTATACATGTAACCCTTTTGATTGTACATATCAGCATACCAAAACGAGAATCTATGATCCAGCGCAACAGTCTTGCGATAATCGGGTGAACCCCACCACTGAAGCCATAAAACATGAGGTGTAAGAAATTTGCGCCCCTCAACCCTTGGTTCATAGTAATCATAACCATAACGGGGATTATACGATGCATTAAAACCTCCGGTAAAGTTGTTGGTGTTCGTAAACTTTGCCTGAAACTCAATTTCTTGGCTTTGGAAAGCTTTAGGGGCGTATAACCGACTGTTTGAGAACTCTAGCTGAGCTTCAAAGTTCAAAAGCCTCCAGAATGGCTCAAAAACTTTATAGGCAAGGGCCACGCCAGAGGAGAGCTCATTGGGGCTACGCAGGTAGCCTAAATCATTTGGATTATAATGCTCACTCTCAATGTTTGCCCAAATATACCCCTGAATATTTCCACTAATTTTTGAAATTGACAGGTTTGTCTTGAATCCATGCTGAACCGAATCGACAAAGCGTTGACTTACAGCCCCAACCCCACTAATGCCAAATGATTGTTTTTTATTTTTTAAATTAAATTCCGTAGCAGTAACATTTGCTGTAAAGCTATCCACAGGTCGGTAAACATTGGTATTTATTAAGCTTACATACGAGTTATTCGGTAAATTCTGGTCGAGTACAGTAATGTTATAGTTGGTGAAACCCTGCGTTAACAGCTTTCTCCTTTTACCTGAAACAGTATCGAGTATTTCAGCATAGGTATTTTCAGTCATGGCATTGAAAAAACCAAAACCAAGGCCATTGGCAAAACGCCCCGATAGCTTACTGGCATTAACCATTTTGGTCTCAAGTGGATTCTTATCAACAATCTCGTTTGTTTTCAGTGAATCGTAGGCTGCATCGTAATGGGCAGGAGTTCCGCCTATACGTCGGGAGTAGAAAATGCCTGCCTTCCCAAAAAGTTCAGTTCCCTCAGTAAAGAACTGACGGGCCTCATCGTACTTAACCTCAAAAGGGGTAAGGTTTAGCACCTTATCGTCGGAACGGACCTGGCCAAAATCAGGAATTAGGGTTACATCAAGGGTGAAACTCTGGGCCAAGCCCAACTTTAAGTCCATGCCACCCGAAACTCTTGAGTCCAATCCCTTTGTACCTGCATACTGGTCAACATAACCGGAGATATAGGGCAAAAACGACAACCGAAGTGGTGGTTTCACCCCCGAAATCCCTTTAAGAATGCCAGACTGGGTTATAAAACCCGCTTGAGCTTTGTCAACAAAGTTCCAGGTGCTTACCTCATTTTTACGCTTGATTAACCGTGAAAAATTGATTCCCCATACCTGATTAACATTCTTTGAGAATCGTAAAGCGCTGTAAGGTATTTTCATCTCCACGATCCAGCCCAAGCTATCGAAACCTACAGCACTTTCCCAAACCGCATTCCAGTTTCTATCGCTTTGGTTTGAGGTAATTTTAATATCGGTTTGAACGCCCGAAGCCGAAACGGTGAACTGTAAATAGTTTACTCCATCGTTATATGTACTCAGGTAAACACTGAAAGCATCGGATCGCAACCTATCGCTGTTATCGCGCTGCCCAAGTTCCCTGAAAATGCTATCGGGAGAGGTATCGAAAAGTCGGGCTCCAATGTATATGGCAAAATCGTCGTATAGTACACTAACCTCTGTCTGTTGGAATGCCTTTAGCCCATTGTATGGCTCGTAAATGGTAAAATTGTTGGCAAAATCGGATTTACCCCAAACATTTTCATCGAGCCTACCATTAATGTAAATGTGTTCAGTAGCCCTAATGGCATAAATTTCACGTGTAATCCTTAACGAGTCCTTATTACGACCTCCTAAAGCAATATTTCCCACTATAAAAGAAAGGGAAAAAAGCAAAATCCACCTTTTCATTCGTAAAAAAATCCCAGTTTGTTTCTTACATGTAAGAGTATAAAAGGTAAAAATGGTTTAAGCCATTACAAAAAAAATACCCCATGATGGGGTATTGCTATTAGGATTATTACTTTGTAAATGGGCTTTACTTTACTCTGGATGATTCCCTTACAATAAGTTGAGTTTTGAGTATTTCAGTGACAGGAGGTTCAGGTTTTGACTGAGTAATCCTACGAATAAGCTGCTCCATGGCCTTTTTACCCATCTCAAATCCGGGCTGGTTAACTGTGGTAAGAGTGGGCTCAACCATTAGAGAAGTTTGATCGTCGCCAAAACCAACAACAGCAATATCTGTTGGAATTTTGTATCCGTTACGCAGTAACACTTTAATGGCTCCAGCTGCAGTAAAGTCGTTTACAGTGAAAATTGAGTCGAACTTTAACCCGCTATCAATAAGCTTTTGGGTTTCAACAAGGGCCGATTGAAAAGTGTCGCATGGAATAATGAGTCGCTCGTCAATAACTACCCCATTGTCGCGCATGGCCTTTAAATAACCGTTAAGGCGATTTTGGCCAATTAACCTGTTTTGCGGTCCTGCAAAATGAACAATTTTACGACGGCCCTGAACAATGAGGTGTTCAGTAGCCTGGTATGCACCATCAAAATCATCAATAATTACCTTATCGGCCTGAATTTCATCAACAGCCCTGTCGAAAAAGACAATGGGGATACCCTCCTCCTCAAACCTATGGAAGTGGTCGTAGTTAGCCGTTTCCTTTGATACCGAAACTAAAATACCATCAATAATGCCATTTAGGAAAGTATCGCATGCAGCCACCTCGCGGCTATAATCCTCAACCGATTGGCTTATCATCACGCTGTAACCATTTTCATTGGCCACCTCTTCAATACCACTGATAACCGATGAAAAAAAGTAGTGCACAATTTCAGGAATAATAACCCCAATTACGTTGCTACGCTGATTGCGAAGGCTGAGGGCAATAATGTTAGGTTTGTAGTTGTACTTTGCGGCAAGCTCGTTAACCAACCGCTTGGTTTCCTGGCTGATGTCGGGGTGGTCCTTTAGGGCACGCGAAACGGTTGATGGGCTAATTCCCAACTCGCGGGCAATGTCCTTGATGGTAACCTGGCTCGATTTCATTTTCAAAGCATTTGAACTAATTGATAAATAGGTTGTTATTTAAATGTTGCTATTGTTATATTCCTAACAAATATACTACTAATAATGAGCAATAAAAGGCACTCGCCCAATGTAATATTTTTTTATCAAAATACAAACGTTTGCGGTATCGTTTGCATAAAAAACAGGCCTAAAATCAATGTTTTTCCGTGTTTCCAGTGTTAAAATTTTGTTAATTGTGAAAGTTTTGATGTAGTAGTTTTAATGTTTAACAAATTAAAAACCAACTCAAAATAAAATATTTGCCATGAATAGACTTAAACAGTTTCTAATTATTTTAGTAGCATTGCTATTAGGGAACTTATCCTTAATGGCACAAGAAATTTCCGTTACTGGGAAAGTAACTGATGCTGCTGATGGTACTCCTATGATTGGAGTAGCTATTGTTGTTAAAGGAACAACCACAGGTACAATTACAAATGTTGATGGAGAATACTCCATTAAATGTAAAGGTAACGATGTTCTTGTTTTTTCATTTGTAGGTTATAATACGCAGGAAGTTGCTGTAGGCAACAGAAGTGTAATAAACGTGCAAATGAAGCAGGAATCAAAGGAAATTGATGAGGTTATTGTTATTGGGTATGGCGTTCAAAAGAAAAGCGACCGTACAGGTTCTGTGGTAAATGTTAAAGCTGAAGAGTTAAATAGAGGTTCGCTTACCGACCCCATTCAGGCAATGCAGGGTAAGGTAGCAGGCGTAAACGTATCGAAAAAAGGGGGTGACCCCAACTCCGGCTTTGCTGTTCAAATCCGAGGTGCTGCAGGTTTCGCATCAAACACCCAACCCCTTTATGTAATTGATGGCGTTCCAGGAGCTGATCCTACCACTATTTCTCCTGACGATATTGAATCGTTCAACGTCCTTAAGGATGCTTCATCAGGCGCAATTTACGGTTCAAGAGCATCGAATGGAGTAATTATTATCACCACGAAGAAAGCCGATAAAGCTAAAGGTGCCACTATTGATTACAATGGTTATGTATCGGCCGATCAAACCAGTAAGCGTTTAGAATTTCTTTCGGCTGCTGATATTCGGAAGTATGTTACCGATAATAACATTCCTGATTTTGCTGATAATGGTGCAAATACTAACTGGCAGGATGAGATTTTTAAAACGGGGATTTCACAATCCCATTCACTAGCGGTTTCAAATTCTACTGATAATCTTGCCTATCGCTTCTCGTATAACCATACATACAACGATGGTGTTGTTATACAAAGCAACAAGCAGCGTGATATTGCTCGATTCAACCTAACCCAAAAAGCTTTAAACGATATTATTACAATTGATGCATCAATTGCTGGGACATTTGAAAAGAACAACTATGTGAACTATGGAGGCGGTATGGGTTCATCCAATATTTTCTACCAAATGTACCAGCGCAACCCTGTTGATCCCGTTTATAAGGATGGCGAATTTTTTGAATTTCAGCGTGATTTTAACTACAATAACCCAGTGGCAATTGCCAAGCTTATCCAAAATGAACGTGATGCTAAGAACTATTTTGGCAATGCAAAAATTTCAGTTGAACCTATAAAAGGCTTGGTAGGTAGTGTTAACTTTGGTTATATCCGTAACGACTCCGAATCGTTCTATTTTGAACCAACGAATTTATATGCAGGAGGAACAGATGGATACGGAAGAAGGGGATATTCAAATTTTAGATCTCAGGTTCTTGAAACCACCCTTTCCTATAACACTATTATTAACGAAAACCATTCCATAAATGTCCTTGGTGGTTATTCATTTCAGGAAGACTATAATTCAGGACTTACAGCCCAAGGTCGCGAAGCACTCTCGAACTACCTAAAGTCTAATAACCTTGCACATCTCAATAATGTAAATGTAGGTGATATTGGTTCGTGGCGAAATTCAAACCGATTGATCTCATTTTTTGCTCGTGCAACCTATAATTATCAATCCAAGTATTTTGCAACAGCAACACTCCGTCGTGATGGTTCATCGAAGTTTGGTAAAAATAATGAGTGGGGGTTATTCCCATCGGCTTCAATAGCATGGGATATCAAGAAAGAAGCATTTCTGGAAAATATCGATCTCTTTAACCAACTTAAACTCCGTGTGGGATATGGGATAACAGGTAACCAAGAAATTTCCCCTTTCCTAGATATAATGTATGCTTACCCTTCGGGTACAGCACCAAATTTTGAGACCGGTGAGGATGCCATTAACTTCGCAATATCTCACAACGCAAACCCTGACCTTAAATGGGAGGAAAACTCCGAACTTAATATTGGCCTGGATTACTCTATTCTGAAAAATAGAATTCAGGGTTCATTTGAGTACTATATCAAATCGACATATGACCTACTAGCACCTTACGCTGTTCCGGTTCCACCCAACGCACTTCCGACCACCTGGGCAAATGTAGGACAAATTGATAATAAAGGTTTTGAAGCCAACATTACTGGTTATGCTATTGATAATAAAGATTTTAAATGGCGTACAATTGTAAACTTCTCTACCAATCGTCAAAAATTGGTTAGCCTTTCAAACGATCAGTACTCCTGGTCCGAAGCCGATAAGAAACGCCTATGGTTAAGTGGTAGGGGATTAGTTGGTGCACAAAACTGGACTCAATACCTTTTTGAAGGTGAGGAAATTGGAACTTTTTATATACCAAAATATGCTGGCCTTTCGAGTGATGGGAAGTTCCTTTTCTTTACAGCCGCTGGTGGAGTAACACGCGATGTTAATCTTGCACAACGTTATGTGGCAGGATACGCTCAACCTCGTTTTACCCTTGGTTGGTCAAACTTTATTACTTACAAAAATTTTGATTTTAGTATTGCTCTTCGTGGGGCTTATGGAAATAAGGTTATGAACGTTACCCGCATGGTGTTCTCTAATCCGCAAATCCTACCTACACTTAATGCACTTTCCGAAGTGCTTGATGAAATTGACCGAGGATTAACGGATTCGCCTAAGGTTAGTGATTATTACCTTGAGGATGCCTCTTTTATCAAAATTGATAACGTAACAATTGCCTATAACTTTAATCCGAAATCGACCAAATGGGTTAAAAACATGAGGGTTTACTTAACCTCTAATAACCTATTTACTTTTACTAAATACACTGGTCTTGATCCTGAACAAAGCTATGTAGGACTTGAATACGGTTTGGATATGTACGATGTTTACCCAAAAACACGTACAATCACTCTAGGTTTAGATATTAAATTTTAACGGATAAAATAAAAGAAAATGAAAAGATATTTCATATTAGCGGTTTCAGCTTTGGTATCGCTAGCCAGCTGTACCGACTTAGACGATCAGTTAACGGATAAAATTCCGTTTGACCAGTTTCCTGAAAATGATGCTCAAGCTGCTTTAATGGTGGTACCAGTTTATCGTCCCATGCAAGATTTCTTAGATTGGGGTGGCTGGTGGTTTTGCCAGGAAGTAACTTCCGATGAAATGGTTTGCCCTACCCGACATACCGATTGGGATGATGGAGGTAAATGGCGCGTGCTTTATCAACATACATGGGATAATAAAACTGAAGCAGTAGCTGCAATGTGGGGTAGATTTTATAATGGTATAGTTGAAGCCAACAGACTTATTGAAGTTCTTAATCCAGAAAATCTACCGATGAATGAACTCACCCCCGCTGGCGCTAAAAACTTGGCCAAGCTCAAAATCATGAGGGCTTACTACTACTACCTTCTAATTGATAATTATGGCGACGTACCCTATGTTACCTCATTTAAAAATGCTGAAAAGCAACCTAGTAAAACTCCTAGAAATGTGATTTTCAACAATATAGTTGCCGATATTGAGCAATCTATCCCCTACCTTGACGAAAGCATGTCCAAAACATCCGTTACAAAGGGAATGGCTTGGTCGCTCCTAGCAAAACTGTACCTGAATGCAGAGGTATACACTGGTGAAGCCAAATGGGATAAAGCTGAAAATGCTTGCGATGAAGTGCTAAAGCTTGGCTACTCACTTGAAAGTGACCCACTAGCCCCATTTGTTACAAACAATCAGAATTCCCCTGAAAATATCTTTACTATTCCTTACGATGAGGATACCTATCAGGGTTTCAATTTACACATGCGAACACTACACTACAACAGCAACCTTACATTTGATATGAGCGTTGGCCCATGGAATGGTTTTGCTGTTACTGAACAACATTATAACACCTATCCTGCAAACGACAAACGTAAAACTGGTTATTTTTTGGTTGGACAACAATACACTTCATCGGGTCAACCCATAACTGACGCGGTTGCAGGAAAACCATTAATATTTAACCCATATATTCCCAAACTAGTAATGGATGCATCATTTACTCCTGAAGAAATCAGAATGTCGGGAGCAAGGGTTAAAAAGTTTGAAATAAAATTAGGAGCAAAAGCAAACCTAAGTAACGATTTCCCAATTTTCCGATTAGCAGATATAATGCTAATGAAAGCTGAAGCAATGGTTCGTCAAACTAAAAATGGCGATGATTATATCAATCCAATTCGGAATCGCGCAGGCCTGCCAAATATCACCAACGCAACTCTCGACGATATACTTGCTGAACGTGGCCGTGAACTATTCTGGGAAGCACACCGCAGGCAGGATCTTATTAGGTTTGGTAAATTTAATAATGCTTGGTGGGAAAAACCTGCCTCTGATCCAAGCCGTAAAGTATTTCCTATCCCTCAATGGGCAATTGATGCAAACCCAAATCTAGAATAAATATATTTAATGTTTAACCCTAAATTTTAATGCTATGAGAACAACTAAATTCAGATTTATGTGGCTATTAGCCGCTGCTGCACTTGCTTTTACAGCATGTGACAAAGATGATGATAATGACAAACCCCAAATTCTTGTTGAAGATGGTCTTTACATAGTTGGTGAGGCAACTGCCTGGGCTGACTATGATTTAAAAGGACAAATGGCTGGTGGTATCAACGAAGTAGACCAACAACCAAGATCTACCATGTTTGAGAAGTATGTAGCCCTTGAAGCTGGTAAAACTTTCAAGATTGTAGAAATTGCTGGTAAACAGGCTATTGAGTATGGTCCCGATAACATTGCCGATGTTGTTACCAATGGCGAAAATGAACAACCCAATGTTACCGCAAAAGTTGGTACTTATAAAACAGGTGGTAGCTATACTGTAACTGAAAGCGGTTTGTATCATATTATAATTGACAAGGAACTGAAAAAGGTAGCCATTATACCAGTACCTTACTGGGGTATTTTAGGTGGTTCAACTCCTTTCGGTTGGAACGATGCTAATACTCAACTTCAACTTAAAGGTAGCTTCAATAAACAACAAATGGAGTTTGAAATTACTGGTCTTGAGTTACGTAAAGGCGATTTTAAGTTACGTTATGGTAGCGGTTGGAAATTCTGGTTAAATGACGAAGGAACCGTAAAAGCAAACACAAACTTTGGTGGAGCAATTGATGCACTTGTACCTGGCGGATCAAACATCGTTTTAACGGTTGATAAGGAAGGTATTTATACTGTAACAGTTAAATGGTCTGCAGAAACTGGTGGTTTAGGTATGACTGCAAATATGTTAAAAACTGGAGACGTTGAACCTCTACCCGAATATCCTGAAACTCTTTACATGATTGGAGATGGTGTAGGTGATTGGAACTGGGATAACACTGATCTGCCAATGATAGCAGTACATAGCCATCCTTACATGTTCTGGAAAATAGTATGGATGAAAGAAACCGGTGGATTTAAGTTTGCTCCTAAGAAAATGTGGGCTAATGATTTTGGTAAAAGTGGAGATATGAGTGCAGACTCAGTTTATAACAAAGGAAGCGATAATGTTCCCGTTCCTGGAACTGCTGGCTACTACATGGTAGTTGTTGATTTGAAGAATGAAAAAATTTCTATTTCAGATGTCAAGGTTCACCTGATTGGTGCTACAATTGGCAATCTTTGGGATGCACCTGTAGCCGATGGTAAATTTACTGTTGATAATGCCAATGAGGTTGTAACAATAACCAAATCCCTTTCAGCAGGTGAACTTAGAATGCATGTATGGCATAAATGGTTCCCCGTACAAGATCCGCAGCCTGTTTCTTGGTGGCAAGCAGAATTTATCATTCTGAACAACAAGATTGAATTCCGTGGTACAGGTGGCGATCAGGAAAGAGTAAATCTTACCGCAGGTAATTATAAGATCGATCTTAACTTCAAGACTGGCGCTGGTTCAATTACTGCTCAATAAATAATTATTCACTAAAAGGGCGCATTCATTGCGCCCTTTTTTTAAATTTTCAAACAATGAAAATATTTTCTACATTATTATTAATTTTTGTTATTTCAACTGCTTACACCCAACCCATTACCGTTACCCCTGCTCTCCCTACTGATGCCGATGCGGTAACAATTGTTTTTGATGCAACAAAGGCAACCCGGAGCGATCTGGTAGGATATACAGGCGAGGTATACACCCATACCGGTGTTAAGGTTGAAGGCAACACTGACTGGCAGTATGTTATTGGAACATGGGGAAATAATACTACGCAACCTAAGCTAACCCGAACAGGGACTAACACTTACCAGCTAACCATTTCGCCAAGCATTAGACAGTTTTATGGAGTGCCTGCCGATAAAAAGATAACCCAGATGTGCTTTGTGTTCAGAAGTGCCGACGCCACAAAGCAGACCGAGGATATCTTCTACAATGTTTATGAACAAGGACTTTCGGTTAGCATAACTAACCCCTCGCAAACAAAGCCTATATATGAGCTAAACGACAATATCAGCATACAGGTTTCGGCAAATAGTTCAACCTCACTAAAGCTTTACATCGATAATGCTGAGGTTGCAAGTACAAATCAAACAGCAATATCTTTCCCCTACACTGCCGATACATACGGTAAGCATTGGATTAAAGCCGAAGCATCGGATGGGACAACCACCAAATACGATTCAGTTTATATCTTGGTGCGCACGCCTGTAGATGTTGCAACCCTACCAAATGGCATGCGCCCAGGAGTAAACATCTTGAATAATAATTCTGTTACCATAGTTCTATATGATCCTCCTGCAAAAAAGAATTATGTTTACCTAATAGGTAGCTTTTCCGATTGGTTGCCCGATGAGCAGTATTACATGAAACGCACGCCTGATGGTAAGTATCACTGGTTAACACTCAACGGACTTGAACCAAATAAGGAGTATGCATTCCAGTTCCTAATTGATGGATACCTACGTATTGCTGACCCGTTCACTAACAAAACTCTTGACCCAAACGACCAGTATATACCCTCGTCAGTGTATCCTAACCTGATGGCATACCCAACCGGAAAAACAACAGGAATTGCATCGGTATTCTCTACCAACCCAACCACCTATAGCTGGCAAACAGCTACTTTCACACCCCCAACAAAGGAAAACCTTGTTATTTACGAGTTACATATTCGCGATTTTGTGAGCGATTCCTATATTCAAACAGTTAGAGATTCGCTCAGCTACCTGAAAAAGTTAGGTGTTAATGCAGTAGAACTCATGCCAATCAATGAGTTTGAGGGCAACGATAGCTGGGGATATAATCCATCCTTTTACTTTGCCACCGATAAGGCCTACGGCAAACCCAATGATTACAAGGAATTTATTGATGAAGCCCACAGCCTGGGGATGGCAGTAATTATTGATATGGTACTTAACCATTCCTTTGGCCAATCACCACTAGTACAAATGTACTCTACTTCCGATGGTTCAACCCTAGGCACTCCAACAGCCGATAATCCCTGGTACAATACTACATGTCCTCACCCGCCCTACTGTTGGGGATACGATTTTAACCACGAAAGCGCAGAGACTAAAAAGTTTGTCGATTCCGTTCTCACATACTGGCTAACCGAGTATAAAGTGGATGGATTCCGTTTTGACTTCACAAAAGGGTTTACCAATACGCCCAATGCAGGATCGGCATACGATGCTGCACGTATTGCGATTCTGAAACGCATTGCCGACAAAATATGGTCAGTTAACCCCAATGCTTATATCATCCTTGAACATTTCTGTGATAACACCGAAGAAAAGGCGCTTGCTGAGTATCGTAGCAGCGAGGGGAAGGGTATGCTAATATGGGGTAACATGAATTACGCCTACGGCGAGGCCACTATGGGTTGGGTTTCAACATCCGATATATCGTGGGTAGCAGCAAAACAACGTGGTTGGAGCGTGCCACATGTTGTAGGGTACATGGAAAGTCATGATGAAGAGCGGCTGATGTACAAAAACCTTCAGTACGGCAACGCGAGCAACTCAGATCATAACGTGAAAACATTGCCAATTGCCTTAATGCGAATGCAAACCGCAGCAAACCTATTCATTCCATTTCCAGGACCTAAAATGATTTGGCAATTTGGTGAACTTGGTTACGATGTAAGCATAGACTATAACGGTCGCCTTGGCCGAAAACCATTACACTGGGAATACTATCAGGACGATAATCGCAGAGAGATATTCAACACCTTTGCCCACCTAAACAGGCTTAAGCAACAGTATGAGGTTTTTAAAACAGATAACTACGATTATAACCTCTCCGGAGCAATTAAGTGGCTAAAGCTTAATAGTAGTGCAATGGATGTGGTAGTTGCTGGTAATTTTGATGTTAACCAGAAGAGTACTACTATCACCTTTAACAATACGGGTTGGTGGTACGAATACTACAGTGGCGATTCCGTTCAGCTATCAACAACAAGCTACCAGTTAAACCTAAACCCTGGGGAATACCGCATGTTTACTTCAAAAAGGATTAAACGCAACGATATATACGTTGGAATAAATCAACCCAAATCAAGCAAAGCAGAGATAATGGTTTGGCCAAATCCTGCCTCTGAAAATATCTATATAAAATACTTCCAACCCAGCAATGGCCTATTAAAGGTTGATATGTACAACTTAACCGGTCAGCTTGTTTATAGCGAAACGAGGCATAACTTTTCAGGAGAAAACACAATCGGAATTAATATTCCAAATGAATTACCCAGTGGGCTATACATTCTCCGAATATCGTCAAATGGGTTTGTAAATTCATCAAAAATAGCCATTGAGCATTAGTTGGTTTAGGTTTTAGGTTTACATTTTTGGTGTAACCTACTCGGATTATTCGGGTAGGTTACTTATTTTTGGATATGTTTAGAGTAAGATTTCACTATATCACCTTTTTAATTCTACCTTGTTTGGGTTTTGAATTAGATGCTCAGAACGCTGAACATTGGGCAAACATTTATAGTTCATCCGTGTCAGGTTTTATGGGGAAAGTATTAGCACACAGCGATACCCTTAAGCCTCTAACTGATGGCACTGTAAAAGGATTTCGATTTTCAGTATCACAGAAAGCTAATGGGAGAAAAGCTTGGCACAACCGCCATGGAATGCCTTATGTTGGAATTGCTTTAACCGGTATCGATTTAGGGGATAAAAGGGTTCTGGGAAATGCCTGGGGAATACAACCCTTTATATCGTATCAACTACTTCAATTTAAAAAGTTCTCAGTTAGAACCGATTTTGGGTTAGGGTTGGCTTACATTACCCGGAAATACTCCCCTGCCCATAATCCAACCAATGTGGCAATATCAACCTCCATTAATTACTGGGCAACAGCAAATCTGACATCTACCTTCAAATTCTCAAACCGATTCAACCTTACTGCAGGCATTGAGTCCAATCACTTCTCAAATGGAGCAATAAAAAAACCTAACTATGGTTTAAACATTGTTGGGTTTTCGTTTGGTTTTACCTATACCCCTGAAAGTGATAAACTAGATAATTGTAAAAAAGAAGTCTACCTTGAGAATTCAGACGGTAAATCGCAACTAGGAATAGTAATTTTAGCGGGAATCAAGGAGACTGGTCCTGCAGGCGGGGAAAAATACTACCCCTTATCAATATCTATGGAATACCTAATGCCACTAGCCCAAAGCTACCCTTTAATGACTGGATTAGATATTATGTTCGACAAATCAACACGGTTTCACATCGAGCAAAGTGGAAAGCATTATAGCCCTGTTAATGACGATTTTCAGGTGGGTATAAAAACAGGACTGCAAATTCCTTTCAACCGATTATCGCTTCATGGGCATTTTGGATGGTACCTTTACAACAAAAACCCACGTTTACCGCTATACTACCAGAAGGTAGGAATCCGCTACCGGCTTTCAAGAACCTCTCAAGTACAGCTAGAGCTAAAAACCCACCTCAACACAGCCGACCATGTTGGGGTGGGTTACATTTTTACCCTTTAACCCAATTCGTCAATTGAATTTTTCAATTGACGAATTTCCTCTAAACTCTAAATATGTTATATATCTAAAATTTTTATTAGCACGGTTGTTTTTGTTAACGCATGGTCATGGTTTAGCCCTTCACCTTTTACTATTCCTCTAACTTCCTCAAACTTCATCATATTCTGTCTATTCCGACTCATTCCTCTAAAATTAGCCCGGTTGTATTTGTTAAATCATGGGACTTCGGTTAAATTATTTAGTATTTCATGTAATGGCCAAAAACTGTGCCATTTGAGTACTGCAACCAAACAGAGCAGTATGTACTTCCATTTTCAATTCCAAAATGGATTTCCATACCTTGGCCATTTGCAGTAAAAGGAGTTAGGTCATAGTAGCTGCCAACAGGATTATTAACCACAATTGAATAACCGGTTAGAGTAGAACCCTGCTGAGCTTGCCACCAAAGGTGTACATAAGTACCAGTATTATTGGTTAGCCTCAACTGTCCTCCTGTTTTGCTAAGTACAATATTTCCGTTAGCAGCAGTAATTACCGTACCATCACCTGAAAGATTTATCTTCCCTAAAACTACACCTCCTATATTACCTGCACTTCCTGAAACATTTCCTGTTACATCGCCGGTGACGTTCCCGGTAACGTTAGCATTTATGCCAGAAGCCGTAATTGTTCCTGATACGGTTAAATCACCACCCACATTAAGTGTACTGGTAAGGGTTTTGGTATTTATTCCGAGTTTTTTGGAAGTAAAATCCCCGTAAACCAATGGTGGGTTTGTGCTGCTATTAGCAATATATAGTTTGCCAGTAGTGTTGGTTTCGGAATAGCCCGCCTGGTACCCAATAAAAACGTTATCGTCCCCTGATAGCAAGTTCCGGCCTGCCTGACAACCTAAAAATGTATTTCTAAAGGTTGAGTATCCATGATAATTATTTGGATCATCGTTACCACCCCTACCTGCATCGATGCCCACGATTGTATTAGAGTTACCGCTCTCAAGCATATAGCCTGCATTTGTGCCAAGGAAAACGTTTTCCTTACTCGATTGAATCTTGAAACCGGCATTAATACCCACAAATGTATTAAACGAACCGTTCCAACCCAATGAATTCAATCGGTACCCTGCAGATGTTCCAATCATTACATTATACTCCTGATTAGTATGATTAAATCCAGCGCTGGTTCCAATCAGGGTATTGTTATTACCAGTTGTTAAGTTGAACCCTGCACTTTCGCCAATTGCGATATTGTTGTTACCTGTCGTGTTTGAACGACCAGCCGCTACTCCAATAAATATATTTTTATTTCCAGAAGTATTTGAGTAACCTGATTCATACCCTATAGCAATATTCTTTGAACCGTTCATTGAATAACCTGCCGACTCGCCAATCAGCACATTCTGTTCACCATTAGGGGCATTTGCACCAGCCTTACTGCCAATATATACGTTTCCCCCTTTATTCTGATGTATTAGACCGGTCTGATAGCCGATAAAAGTGTTGTCGCTCCCTGTATTATTCAATCCAGCTTGATAACCTAAAAACGTATTCCAATTTCCTGCATCGTTACTTTTGCCTGACTGGAAACCAAGAAAAGAGTTGTATAAACCGGTTGTTATTGATTTACCAGCCTCATAGCCAATCAGGTAGTTCTCTTTTGTTAACAAAATAAGTTGCGAGTTTGGGCTTTTACCCTGATTTGTAAGCCCTCCCACAGCAAAGCCACCCTTAGCACCTTTTGCTACACTCTCATTCAAATAAATACGCGCAGAGTCTGGATTAATGAAAAACAAATCCTGGGTTATAACTGCTTTAGTTTGATTGGTCAATCCACCTACCGCAAAACCTCCTTTTGCTCCCTTTGTTAGAGCATCCTGCTTTACATAAATTCTTGCGCTATCGGGTGTTATACGTAAATATTCTACAGGTCCAACTTTGGTTTGATTAGTCAGGCCACCAACTGCAAATCCCCCTTTAGCACCCTTGATTTGGCTATCGGCGATATTAATCCGTACTCCTTCCTGATAAACACCAAAAATTACATCGCCATTACTGTTCTTCACCTCAAATATGGGGTCGTCGGGGTTTGCGGTTGGATTTCCTTGGACTACAAGGCTATTACTGAATTTTAGGTTGGGCAATGCTGTTAAAGAGGTGGCTCCATTCCAAATAGCCATATTACCCAAAGTTCCGCTACCGGTTGTCCAATCGGGTGTTTCCCAAACAACCCCGCTCGAACCTCGCTTAAGTACTTGCCCCGAAGTTCCAGACGAGTTACCGTAATCAAACAAATAACCCGACAATCGCATATTTCCATTTACATGCAGAAGCTGTGTAGGTAATGTGGTATTAATTCCAATCTTAGAACCATCGTTAAAGAGAGTGCTGCTTGCCACCCATTCTGTTCCATCATGCCGAAGTGTTTGCCCCGTTGTTCCAGATACTAGGGGACCCGGAGGCCCCTGTTCGCCATCCTGTGCCAGTATCTCCCACGAGTCACCATCCCATACAAACGATTTTTTCTCAACTGAGTGGTAAAAAGCCTGATTTAGCTGAGGGCTGCCCGGATACGTAGGGTAAGTTCCCAACCATTGAACCGATATTCCCGGATCACCTTTAGGGCCTTGAGGAGCCTCAAATTCTATCCAGTTGGAACTATCCTCGCGGGGTGGTACAGTGGAAACTATTGAATCGGATGCCTGCATGATCCACATGGTATTACCCGTTTGAGCGGTGTTTTCCGCAAAAACGTAGTCGTTGGGGCCATACTTTGTTCCTGCAACCCAGTTCCCCTGGTTGTTCAAACCTGTTCCTGCTGGCCCCTGAGGCCCTTGTGGTCCCACTGGACCTTGAGGCCCAGGTATTCCATCCTGCGAAATTATCTCCCATGAATCACCATCCCAAATATACGAAACCTTGGACAATGCATTGTAGTAACCCTGGTTAAGCTGTGGATTAGAAGGAGGGGTACTAAGGCTACCAAGCCATTGAATAGATATACCATCTGTCCCTGCAGGGCCAACTTCGCCCTGGTCGCCTTTGTCACCCTTTTCACCTTTTTCACCCTTTCTCCCAACTATAGGAATGGGGGTTGTGTAGCTGGTTTGGTCGGTAAAGTTAAGGGTTAAGGTGCTATCTGAATTAAGCACTGCATCGGCAATTCCCACTCCCTGTTCGCCCTTATTCCCATCCTTAGCAAAAAGCGCATAGGGAACTGAAAGTAATTCTTTTGACCCTAAGTCAACCCATTGGGAATTTTCTTTAATCTCCATTTTTAAATAAACGCTCCCACTTTCCCAAGGAATAGCATCAAAACTGCCCTGGGTATTTACTCCATTGCCTAACTCTACACTAACCAATCCAAACTGATTGGTTTGGACAGAATGCTCTTCAACATAGTAAACCGTGCTACCCTGTTGATTGGTAAAACTAAACTTAAGTTCAACATTTGTATTAGCCCTTACATTACCCTGAGCATCGCGAACTACTGCCTGGTAACCCATTTTATTGGGTTGTGACTTAACAGCAGTAGCTATAAGCAATAGAGTAATTAGGTAGAGAAACTTTTTCATAGCAGTAGGATTTTAAAATAATAATCAAGTTACTGCAACAAAAAAGTATAAATCAAGTTAATGAGTAAATTTTTGATAAACGAATTAAAAATATGACTCCTAAATGACAATTTAAATCAATCAATCTTATAGTCAAATAGATAGGCCTTAACTGCTCCTATCAGGATTTTTGCTTCAACTACAATGGGAATCTTTTTTTCATCGCGCGAAACCCATACAATCATATCTTCACCACCCTTGAAAATAGTACCCTCAACCAGTTTAACACTAAACTTATAGGTGTCATATGAATTGCCGTTGCGGTGCTTTATGTTTTCTGGGCCCAGGTAACGAATATACAAGTTGTAAACTCCATCATCAACAGCCATTGTCAACGGAACTAAATCGCCCTTATTCAATCTTTTAAAATCGATAGTTCTACAGTAATAAATGGCAGTTAGAACATCGAAAATGGGTTTATCAATGGTGAAAGTGTTCTGTTTATATGGGCGGTTGGAAGTATAGCTATCAATAACCAGCTTAGAGTTGCTATAGCTAAAACTATACCGGTTGAATACTTTGTAGCCACCCTCATAGCTTTCGCGTATAAACCATAATGGTGCAAGGCTCTCCTTTTTTGCTATTGATTCAAACCTTTCCCGTACCTTAAAAAACCAGTCGTAACTACTAAGTGATGCTCCTAGCGATTTGAAATGGTAAGCCGGTATTCCATTAACCAATGTGTCGTTTACGTAAAATTCTGCAGTCCCGGCATTTAGCCAAACAAACTGCCAGTTGTAGTAGGCGTTGTATTTAACTACCTCACCCACACGGAACGGATAAACCAAGGGTTTTTCCTGAGCATTTACACCCCATGAAATGATAAAAATGAAAAGGATTGCTTTTACCTTATTTGGTAACTGCAATCCCTTATAACCAACAATTTTAGCTCTACAAACCAAGTTTCTCTCTTAAATCAACCTCCTTAGTAACAGGTTTAGAAAAGAAACGTTCAAATAGAACAATAATTATCGCACCAAGTATGGCAAACCCTATAGCACCAAGAAGGTATGGCTCAGCCTTATTTTCAATAAGATAGGTAGATGGTAAAACATTTTTCTCTATCAGTGGACGAATTATACCCTGAGCATCAATAAAGGTTTGGGTGGCCACTTTCCATGGCCATACTTTATTTAGTGAACCAAGCATAAAACCAGCAAGAACAGCAATAGTAGCAGCATGGAAATGATGGAGTAACCATGATAAAAAGTTTGAAAAAGCCAAAATGCCAATTGCAGCACCCACCAAGAAAACCAAAATTATTGGAAAATTAAAACTGCTGAGAGCCGACATCATGTAGATATACTTACCCATAAGCAGAAGGATAAAACTTCCAGAAATTCCAGGTAGGATCATTGCGCAAATAGCCACAACACCGCAAATAAAAATAAACCACAAATCATTAGGAGTTTCGGTTGGGGTTATGGTAGTAATGGCAAAGCCAAGAATAATCCCAGTAATAAAAAACAAGTATGTTGAAACATTCCATTTCTCAATAATCTTGGCCACAAACCAAACCGATGCCAAAATGAGCCCGAAAAAGAACGACCATACAAAAATGGGATGATTGGTCAATAGGTACTGCATCAGCTTAGCCAGTGAGAGAAAACTAATAGCAATACCTCCAATTACTGCCAAAAGAAAATTGGCGTTAATGGCTTTAAAATAGCTAAGTAGTGAGAATGACTTAAGGTATTTTAATGATTCAGGCGCAACTACGCTTTTAATTGAATCGATAAGTTCTTCGTAAATACCTGTAATAAAGGCTATTGTACCACCCGACACTCCAGGGATTACATCGGCAGCCCCCATTCCAATTCCCTTTAAAACTAAAAGAATGTAATCCTTTATTCCTCTCTTTGTCATATTAAATCAACTATTTTAGCTCGTCAGGTAGAAACTGGAAGAATGTATCGCCGCGTAAGCCGAGCCTTAGGGTTTCCAGGGAAATAACTTCGTTTGGAGCTATATTCCCAAGGTTAACGTTAGCGCCTAGCATCTTTATGAACCATGCCTGTTGGCTTTTAAGTGGGGCTTCCCAAATTACATTTTCAACCTTTACATGCCTAACAATATCGTCAATTAGCTTAGTGTTGGCCGAATGGTCCTGGTTGTAAATACCAATATTTCCACTTTCGCGTGCCTCGGCAATTACCTTCCAGCTGCCGGACGATAGCTCATGCTTCATCATGTTAATCCACTCCTCGTCAGGAATGTGAACATCGGCACGTTTTGATCCTACCTCTGAAATAACAGTATACCGTTTGGCTAACTTGCTGATATAATCGCACTTAACATGATTATCAAGCTCCATTGAGCCATCGGAAACCTCAACCAGGTCGAGCTCAAGCTCATCGACAAACTTTACAAAGTCGTCGAACATACCCCTAATGATAAAGATTTCGAATAGAGTACCTCCAAGGTAAGGCCGAAGGCCTGCATTCTTATAAAGCTTTACTTTCTCCTTCAAATTATTAGTTACCAGCGATGTGCCAAAGCCTAACTTCACAAAATCGACATATTGACCGCTACTTTCAATCAGGCTTTGTGCCTCGGACATACTTAAACCCTTATCCATTACCATGGTTAATCCGTATTCACGGGGCTTTTGGGTTCGAGCTGGAATGAACGATAAGTTGTAATTCATAGCAAAAAATTTTTTGTTTAAAGCCAAATGTATGATTTTTAAAATAAAAAAGCTGCATTTACATGCAGCAAATTATTAACAATGCTTTTTCAACGGAAAAGTTAACTTCCGTAATGGTATGATTTAAAGTTTATTGATATTTTCAATGAATTCCTTATCGGCGTCAGGATTAACCAGGTTTATGAAGTCGTCGATTGATGAGGGGTCGATACTTTTGGCATCCTTGAGAATATCAAGAGCTTCCTTGGGTCTATGCGATAGGTACAGGGCAGCCGCATTGATTATTTTGATTGAGACATTTGAGTCAAACTTATTGCCCAGGCCATCAATGAGCTGCTCAACTTCCGTGAATCGTTCCTCGTATAGTAAAACCTCGGCAAGTGATAGGTATGCATCGGGCAAATCGGGGTTTAGGCTTGTTGCCTCACGGTAAGCTTTTAAGGAGTTCTCCAAATCGTTTGTTTCAAAGTAAACCCTGCCCAATCCCAGCCAAAAATCGTACTCCTCAGGGTTTAAAGTGATAGCCCTCCTAATGAAATTGAGGCTAAGGTCATACTTTTTACGTGCTGCCAGCACAACCCCTATGCCATAATACCCCTCAGCAAAATCAGGATCAATTACTATTGATTTATTGTAGGCCTCAAGGGCTTTGTCGAACTGCTCAAGTTTCTCGTAACACTCGCCAATTAGTGCAAACACCCTTGGGTTTTCGGACTCAAGTTCCGCCAACTCATTAAATACCTTTAAAGCATCGGCATATTTTTCCAGCGAGGCAAGTGTATTACCCTTATTATGAAACGCTGAAGAGTACTGTGGATCAACGGCAATACAAAAATCGTAACACTCAATGGCCTTATCAAATTCACCGAGCTTGGTATGAACTATTCCTAAGTTGTACCAAGCAGGAGCTGAAAATGGGTTAATATCGAGGTACTCATTATAGTACTTGACACTTTTATCGAGCTCATTTAATCGCTCAAAACAGTAACCCATGTCAAAAAGAACGGCTAAATTGTTCTTCTCCTTGTTGTATGATATCAATAAGTATTTCAGTGCAAGATTTATTTCCTCGTTTTCCAGGAAATAGGTTGAAATGCGATGTAGTAGCTCAATATTATCGTCAGTGTCAGCTGAAACAGCTTTATCGAAACACTCCACGGCAGCATTTAACCTTCCAAGTTCAAAAAGCACTTCGCCTTTTACGTATAAAAGGTCCGCATTAAATTTTTCAATTTTTTCAACCTCAAGAATGAGATCAAGGGCTTTTTCATTGTCTCCAGTAAAATGGTAGTACTCCGCCCACTTGTATTTAATTTCAATTGAACCAGGGTAAATATTCTCAGCATGTTTTAATGCAACTAGTGCCTTTTCATCGTCCTCATGATCTAAGTAAAAATCAATAAGTTCAACAAACTCATGAACATCGAAAAACTGAGCCCGCCCGCTTTGAATGCTTTCATCAAAACGTTCAACCAAATTAAATAGTTCCTCAAAACTCAGATAATCGCTGCTCTCGTCCCTCATGCTGTAAAAATAATTAACCTACAAACATACTAATAAAATGAATGTCGCCCTTAGTAAAGTTAGTTAAATTAAGTGTAAATACCTAAAATAATCCCAAAAAAAGGGTAATAACTTATCAACATCAAATGAATATTATGAACACGGTTAACTAAACCATGCAAAATGCAATAGATAATGGTGAATCAAAGGTTAAAAGGGGAACTAAAGATCATGAAAATACTTCATGAATTGTACCCTTTCAAAAGCAGCAGGATTGTATGTTTTTTTCTGGCTCATCTTGCCACGGAATTCGTCAATAGTTTTATATCCATTAGAATTCATCCACTCCTCAAGCTGGCGAATGATAAATGAGGCTTGTTCCTTGCCGTTACGGTAAAAGGTTGAACATGCCTGAACGGCATTAGCACCAGCCAGAATTTGCTTGACCATTGCATTGCCATCGTGCACACCGGTTGATGCAGCAATATCGCAGCTAACCCTACCGGACATAATAGCTACCCAACGGAGCGAGGTGGAAATCTCTGATGGAGTACTAAAAACACTAGCCGGAGTGAACTCCAAGGTGTTTACATCAAAGTCGGGGTTATAGAACCTGTTGAACAGAACCAATGCTTTTATTGGGGTACTACTCAACCTCACAAGGAAGTTTGCAAGCGCCCCATTGAAGTAACCAACTTTCATGGCTACCGGTAGCCTAACAACACTGGTAACACGATCAGCAATTTCAAAGTAAATTCGCTCATTCTCTTCGGCTGAACGGTCAGGGTCAGAAGGTAATGAGAAGACATTCAACTCAAGTCCGTCTACCCCAGTATCCTCAATGCGTTTGGCAAAATCGATCCACCCCTCGGATGTAACACAATTGATGCTGGCAAAAATGGGTATAGATGTTTCTCTTTTAACCTTTCTCAGGAAATCAAGATAGTTTGATATGGGGTCTTCCATGCTGTCATAATCAAAATACTCCATGGTTTCGGGGTATATGAATCCTGATGCCTGCATCTTGTTAAGATTATCATGGGCTTTGGCAATAATCTCCTCCTCAAAAATTGATTTAATTACAACAGCTCCAGCACCACGCGCTTCAAACTCAACGATATCATCGATATTTTCAGTTAAACCAGAACTTGCAACTATTAATGGATTGCGCAGGTTTAAACCCATGTAGGATGTTGATAGATTTGCCATAGCCGAAAGATTTAATTAGTAATTGACTAACAATAAATTTTTTAAAGAGTTCACTAAATGTAAGGCAAATTAATTAATAAAGCAAAAAGGGAAGCATGTGGCTTCCCTATTATTCAATCAGAAAGGTTGATTATAGCTTTTCAATCTCCTTTTTAATCTTATCGTAGGTTGAATCGCTTACAGGCGCAAGGGGCAGACGAAGCACATTTTCAATTAGACCCAGTGCATTAAGTGCAGCCTTCACTCCGCCAGGGTTACCCTCAACAAAAAGTAAATCGATAAGCTCAATCAAACCCAGGTGTAATTTAGCTGCATCGGTAAAGTTGCCCTGAAGGGCAAGGTTAACCATCCGTGAGAACTTAGCTGGAGCGCAGTTGCCTAAAACTGAGATTACGCCATCGGCTCCTATTGATATTTGCGGTAGCGTTAAGCCGTCGTCGCCCGAAAGGACCAGGAAATTGGAAGGCCTATCGCGGAGAATATAACCCATTTGGGTTAGGTTGCCCGATGCTTCCTTAACCGCAACAATTTTACCCTGAAACTCATGGGCAAGCTTAAGGGTGGTTTCGGCTGTCATATTCACACCAGTTCTACCGGGAACGTTGTACACAATAATGGGTAAGTGGGTATTTTGAGCAATGGTTTTAAAGTGAAGGTATAATCCCTTCTGCGTAGGTTTATTGTAATATGGTGTTACTGAAAGAATAGCATCGATTCCGGTTAAATCAAACTTTGCGTAGGATTCAATTACTTTATGGGTATCGTTACCACCAATACCTAAAACAATGGGTACCCGGCCATTTACCTTTTTAACAATGTAATCGGCTAACTGGCGCTTTTCAGAATCGGAAAGGGTTGCCGTTTCGGCAGTTGTTCCCTGAACTACAAGGTAGTTAACCCCATTGCCAATTAAAAACTCAATAAGCTTATCGAGTGCAGGGTAATCAATTTGATAGTTGGAACTGAAAGGGGTAACCATTGCCACCCCAAGACCTCTGAGTTTAGCGGTGTCCATAAAAAATATTTTTAAACTGTTTGTTGGGCAAAACGGTTGTTTAAAACCTCAAGGGTGTTATAAATCTGTTGAGTGAGGTACTCTAAACCCAACGATTTATCGACTGTTACTATCAGGTCAAAAGGGTTATTGAAGTAATTTAAAGCACCAACCTTGAACTTAGCTTTGGAAAGCGATGAAACCCACCGGAGCGGTAAAACCTCATCCTGGGTTAAATCAATTAGAATATCAAAGTCTTTTGCTACAAACTCCGATACGACTGGTGATTCGGGCTTTTTATACCAATTAAGTTCAACCCTTGAGAAAACCTTTATTCCCTTTTCCATGGTATAAAGCTGTGGTACTTCCTTATCGTTAAAGTAACCAACTGCTTCCACAGTAATGGGAATGCGTTCAAGCATGGCCTTAAATCCTACCACTGCATCAAAAACCTTAGAATCGGTAAGGTTGAAAACTATACCAACATGGCGGGCAGTAGTTAAATTATACATCTGTCGTTGGCGTTTCAGGAATTTAGTTAGCTTACCAAGCTCCTTTAACGACTTATTATACTTGAGATTATCGAACATCTATCTAGGTTTATGTTGAAACGCAATTTTACAAAAAAAACGGTGTAAATCAAAAAAGCTTATAGCCTACCCCTCAATTATCCTAAAAAATTCTTCCTCATCAATAATTTTTATTCCCAGCTTTGTGGCCTTCTCGAGCTTTGCTGGTCCCATATTTTCACCTGCGATAAGAAGCGATGTGGAAGCGGAAATGGAGCTAACATTTTTACCGCCATGCCTAGCAATTAGCTCCTTAAGCTCATCGCGCGAAACTCGTGAAAATGTGCCTGAAATCACAATTGACATTCCCTTAAGCCTATCGGACAACAGGCTAGTATCAGCAGAGCTAACAGCCATTTGAACACCTGCTGCCTTTAGCTTATCGATGAGCATTCGGTTGCGTTCATCGCTGAAAAACTCTATAATACTCAAAGCAATACGGTCGCCAACATCCTCAACTTCAACAAGTTGTTCAACGGTAGCAGTTGCAATAGCATCGATACTTCCAAAGTGTTGCGCAAGCTTTTTTGCGGTGGTTTCACCAACGTATCGTATTCCAATGCCAAAAAGAACTCGCGGAAAAGGAACTGACTTTGATTTTTCAATGCTCATAATTGCATTATCGGCCGATTTATCGGCAAACCTATCCAATGCTAAAAGCTGCTCGCGGGTAAGCGAGTATAGGTCGGCAGCATCGCGAATAAGGTTGTTATCGAAGAGCAAGGCAACCGTTTCCTCACCTAAACCATCGATATTCAATGCTTTTCGGCTGATAAAGTGTTCAATTCTACCCTTTATTTGTGGTGGACAACCATACTGGTTCGGGCAGAAATGGCGAGCTTCACCCTCAGGCCTAACCAATGGAGTTCCACATTCAGGACACGCACCCGGAAAATCGATTGGTTTACTGAAAAGTGACCTTTTCGATTGGTCAACACCAACAATTTTTGGAATTATTTCACCACCCTTTTCAACAAAAACCCAATCGCCAACTCTAATATCAAGCAGCTGAATTTGATCGGCATTATGGAGCGAGGCGCGCTTAACTGTGGTTCCAGCCAGCTTTACCGGCTTTAGGTTGGCAACGGGCGTTACAGCACCAGTTCGTCCAACCTGAAAATCGACCGAAAGTAATTCGGTTGAAACCCTTTCGGGCTTATACTTGAAAGCAACAGCCCATCTTGGTGTTTTAGCAGTAAGGCCGAGTAGGTTTTGCTGCCTATAGCTGTTGATCTTAATAACAACCCCATCGGTATCAAAGGGCAATTTCTTCCGTGCCTTGTCCCAGTGCTCAATGAAATGCTGAACTTCTGTTAAATTCTTGCAAAGGGTCATATGCTCCGAAACCTTAAAGCCCCATTCCTTAGCCTTAAGCATATTCTCGTAATGGTTGTCGGCAGGAAGGTTCTCGCCCAATAGGTAATAAAGAGTACAATCGAGCTTACGGCGAGCCACCTCAGCAGAGTTAAGTAACTTCAAGGTGCCGGCAGCAGCATTTCGTGGGTTGGCAAAGGGTGTTTCACCAATATCCTCGCGTTCACTGTTAATTTCATCAAAAACATTTCGGGGCATGAATATTTCGCCCCTTATTTCGAACTCCTCAGGGAAATCGGCCCCATGTAACTCAAGGGGAATGGTTCTAATGGTTCGAACATTAACGGTAACATCGTCGCCCATAGTTCCATCGCCACGAGTTACGGCCTGAACTAATCGCCCATTCCTATAGGTAAGACCAATGGCAACCCCATCGAACTTTAGTTCGCAAACGTATTGAAAAGGCTCCGGTAATGCCTTACGGATACGGTTATCGAAATCAGTCAGTTCAGAGTATGAATATGCGTTGGCCAATGATAGCATTGGATATTTGTGCCTTACCTGAACGAACTCCTGCGAGATATCGCTACCCACCCTACGCGATGGAGAATTGGGATCGTCAAATTCAGGGAATTGCTTTTCTAAATCAATTAGTTCGCGCAGGAGCTGATCGTAATCGTAATCGCTAATTTCAGGCTGCGCCTTTACATAGTAAAGGTAGTTATGCCTATTCAATTCATTTCGCAAAAATCTGATTCGCTCCAAAGCCTTTTGACTATCCATTTTAAATAGTTTATGAATTCAAATTTAGGCTGAAAATTGATTGAATGAATTAGGACAATATCTGAGTTATTAACAAAATTGATTTATGCAATAAAAAATTAGGACTAGCCATCCTTTATCCTTTATCCTTTATCCTTTATCCTTTATCCTTTATCCTTTACCCTTTATCCTTTACCCTTTATCCTTTACCCTTTACCCTTTCAATATCCCCTTGCAATAGATTAACTAAATATCGTATTTTTATGGAAAAGCAAACTAGGGCAGATGAAAAACAATGATTTGAATTTCAAGGCATTCGAATTATCCAAGAGTTCGTTAATGAAGAGCATACAGGAGCTTCAACCCGACAGTAAGGCTAATCAGGTTGTTGAGGCTCTTGATATGGCAAAATCGATTTATGAAAAGCATGGAGAGTGGACCGATTCCATTGCTACACATCTTGTAAACGTTGCCCAAATCTGTTTGAATGAGATTGGACTTGGTACTACTAGCTCAATTGCCGCGTTGTTACACGAAACTATTGAACGCAAATGGTTAACCCCGGTTGAGATTGAGAAAAGGTTTGGAAAAGCGGTTGCCTCAATAGTGTTGAATTTTACTCAAATTTCAGGGCTCGACCCAAAAGATCCAAAAACACAAGCAGAGCTTTTCAGGCAAATGCTAATCAGCCTATCGTCCGATGCACGGGTGATACTGATAAAACTAGCCGACAGGCTCGATACTATGCGAAGCCTTAGCAAGGAGCAGCCCGATGTTAGGCTAAAACGTTCATGGGAAACCTTTCACCTCTATGCCCCGCTTGCACACCGTCTTGGCTTATACAGGCTAAAGTCCGAAATGGAGGATTTAGCCATGAAGTACATCTACCCCAAGGAGTATAAGTACATTATAAAAAGATTGCAAGAAACCACAGCCAGTCGGAACAGATTCCTACAAAGCTTTATGGCTCCTATTGAGGAAGAACTCCAGAGGAGGGGGTTTACATTCACCATAAAGGGAAGAACCAAATCCATATACTCCATTTTCAGAAAGATGCAAAATCAGGAGGTTGATTTTGATGAGGTTCACGACATTTTTGCGATCAGGATTATACTTGATACCAAACCCGAGAACGAAAAATCCGATTGCTGGCAGGTTTACTCCATTATTACCGATAAGTACACACCCAATACGGAACGCTTGCGCGATTGGATTTCGGTTCCAAAAAGTAATGGTTACGAAAGCCTTCATATCACAGTGCTTGGACCCGAAAACAAGTGGATTGAGGTTCAGATCCGTACTGTACGAATGGACGAAATAGCCGAAAAAGGTCTTGCAGCACACTGGAAATATAAAGGAATAAGGCAGGAACAGGGGATTGACGAATGGGTTGCCCGCGTTAGGGAAATACTGGAATCGCCCGATACTTCACCTGAGGATAAGGTTGAGCAATTCCAGATGAACCTTACCAGCAGCGATATCTATGTTTTTACACCAAAGGGTGATATTCGAAAACTACCTGCAAAATCGACGGTGCTTGACTTTGCCTTCGATATTCATACCGAAGTTGGCTCGCAGTGTATTGGAGCCATTGTAAACGGTAAGAATACCACTATCAAGCAGGAACTTCAAAACGGCGATGTGGTTGAAATCCTTACCTCAAAGAAGCAAAAGCCCAAAAAGGACTGGCTAACATTTGTCATCACCTCAAAAGCTAAAAGTAGGATAAAGCAGCAGCTCCGTGATATTGAGAATAGTGAAATACAGGAGGGGAAAGAAATACTACTACGTAGGCTAAAGAATTGGAAAATTGATGATGTTGATGAGGCTTTGCGAAAGGTAAACAAACATCTTAAGCTAAAGAAACCTACCGATATCTTTATACTCATTGCCCAAGGCAAAGTTGACCTAACGGCCATTAAGACCCTACTAACTGCCGAGGAGGAAAAACCTGCCGTTAAGGAAGATATCCCAAAACCCGAAGCTGAAAAGACTGAGGTTAAGGAAAGTTCCGATTACCTTGTAATTGACGAAAAACTGGTGAACATTGAGTATAAACTTGCCAAATGCTGCAACCCAATATTTGGTGATGATATTTTTGGCTTTGTGACAGTAAACGAGGGAATAAAGATTCACCGAACGTCATGCCCAAATGCGGGTCAGCTAAACCAGCGTTGGCCATACCGTGTGGTAAAAGCAAGGTGGAAAGGCTCGTCAAAAGCAGGTGCATTTCAAACAACCATTAAGGTTACCGGAACCGATGAAATTGGAATTTTGAACCGTATATCGGAAGTTATCAGTAAGGATTTACGGGTAAACATGCGTAACCTGAATGTTAGCTCCCGCGATGGTCTGTTTGAAGCTCAAATACAACTATACGTAGAGGACACCAAGCATCTTGAAATGCTGCTCTATCGTTTAGGCAGAGTGCAAGGTGTACACAAAGCAATTAGATTGAAATGATTTGCACAAAACCATTAACTAACAAATTACCACAGAGTTACACTGAGTTCATCAGTGTTGCAAAGTGTCAAACCCTTTGTATTCACTATCAACCATCAACCTATTCTTTATCCTTTTTCCTTTATCCTTTATCCTTTTTTCAACTTTTTTCCTAAACTTTTTTTAACCAAGCCCATTTATAGTTTTCGCATTTTTTGCATTATATTGGTGGCAGGAAATTTTAAAGGTTATGAGAAAATTTTTTTTAACAGCAGCAATAGCATTATATGCTATAAATTCTTTGCAGGCACAGCTTGTTCAGGATTTATACAGAATTTACGAGCCGGTTTATAGAAGTTCTGAGACCGACTCAACTGCTGTGTTTACCCCATTTGGTATAGTTAAGCCCGGAATAAATTACGGTTTAAGCATGGGAACAGGCTATTCCTTTATGGGCAACGGGATTGGTATGTCCGGTAGCTATATAGCCCCAAGTGTAACCTACTCAAATAACCGCTTACAGGTAGTTGCTGGCGTTACTTTCTCACACACAAATATGCATGGATTAAGACCCGATGGTGCCAATTTTGCTCAACCTTATAGCGGTGCAAATCCATATCAGGCTTGGGCATACACTCAATACCAATTCTCAAACCGTTTTAGCGTGTACGCCATGGGAGCGGTATCGCAAAACCAAACCTTATTCTCACCCTTTAATAGCTATATGGGAACTTTTAATAGCCAACAATTTGGCGTAGGATTTAATTACCGTTTAGGTAGTAAAACAACAATAGGAGCTAGCTTTAACTTTGTTAACCGCAATCCGAACAATCTCTTCTTTAACCCAAATTCTCCTTATGGTTGGTAGAGTATAGAAACTCATATTTTGGGAATACTCAAAAATTTTTCATCGAAACATATTGTAAAAAAAAGGCTGCTCGCTGAGCAGCCTTTTTATATTAACCCCAATATCGCTATTTCTTTAATCCGCTACGTTTCAGTAACGCATCGATTGTTGGCTCCTGACCACGGAAACGCTTGTAAAGGGTCATCGGATGTTCGCTGCCACCTCTCGATAAAATATTCTCTCTGAAGCTCTGAGCAACCTCACGGTTAAATATTCCCTTTTCCTTAAAAAGTTCAAAAGCATCGGCATCGAGCACTTCGGCCCACTTGTAGCCGTAGTATCCGGCGGCATATCCACCCTCAAAGATATGGCCAAAGGTTACGCTCATATTTGTGCCTTTTACCGGGGGGAGAACATCCAGGGGATTAAGTACCTTTTTCTCAAAGCTGTCAACATCTTCAGTTACAGGCTTAGTAATGGTGTGCCATGCCATATCGAGTATTCCAAAACCTAACTGACGTAGCGAAAAGTAGCCCGCCTGAAAATTACGGCTATCAATAATCTTTTGAACTAGCTCCTGTGGGATTTTCTCGCCGGTTTGGTAGTGTACCGCAAATAAGTCGAGGTATTCCTTTTCAACTGCAAAGTTTTCCATGATTTGTGATGGCAACTCCACAAAATCCCTATAAACCGAGGTTCCGCTAAGCGATGAGTAGTTGCAATCGGTTAGCATACCATGCAGTGCATGACCAAACTCATGAAGGAAGGTAGAAAACTCATAAAAAGTAAGCAACGATGGTTGTTTATCGGTTGGTTTAGTAAAATTGGTAACAATTGAAACAATTGGGCGTATGTCCTTGCCATTTTCTCGGTACTGTGAACGGAACGATGTCATCCATGCACCTCCACTCTTACCCTCGCGAGGGAAAAAGTCGAGGTATAGGACTGACATGAAACGTCCGCTTCCATCGTACACCTCGTATGCTTTTACATCGGGGTGGTAAACAGGAATTTTACCATTAGGCAAAAAGGTAAGTCCGTACAGCTTATTGGCCAGAAGGAAAACACCATCGATAACCTTCTCGAGCTGGAAGTAGAGCTTTAGTTCCTCCTCGTTATAGCTATACTTTGCATTCTTAAGCTTTTCGGAGTAATACGACCAATCCCAACGTTCAAGTTTGCCCTTAAATCCCTGCTGGCGGGCAAATTCCTCAACCTCTTTAACCTCCTCGCGAGCAGTAGGTAACGATGCGGCAACCAGCTGGTCAAGGAATTGATTTACTCGTTCAGGAGTTTCGGCCATTCGGTTCTCAAGGACAAAGGTGGCGAAATTTGGATAACCTAGTAGGTTTGCCAATTCTAACCTAAGATTTGCGATACGTTGAGCAATTTTTTGGTTATCGTACTCATTGCCTTTGAAACAACGATTACCGTAAGCCATGTAGAGCTGTTTACGGAGTTCGCGGTTATCGGCATACTTCATAAATGGGCCATACATGGGGTAGTCAAGTGTAATAACCCAACCCTCAAGCCCTTTCTGTTTAGCCGTATAGGCAGCAGCATCAATAAGGCTTTGGGGTAAGCCCGCCAAATCGGCCTCGTTGGTTATATGTAGCTTATAGCTGTTAGTTTCAGCCAATACGTTTTGGTTGAACTTTACTGTTAACTCGGAAAGCTCGCGGCTAATTGCACGATACTTCTCCTTATCGGCTTCGCTTAGGTTGGCCCCATTACTTACAAAACCCTTGTAGGTTTTATCGAGCAGCATTTGCTGTTCAGCGGTAAGTGTGAGTGAATCGCGCTTTTCCCAAACCTCCTTAACCCTTTTAAAGAGCTCAGGGTTAAGGTTGATGTCGTTGGAGAAATCGGTAAGCTTTGGTGAGGCCTCAATCACTATTTGCTGAAGAACGCTATCGGTTTCAGCCTCATTTAAATTGAATAGAATATTTGAAACATCGGCAAGCAACTTACCGCTACGGTCAAGGGCCTCAATGGTATTCTCAAAGGTTGGTTCTTCGGTATTATTAACTATTGCATCAATCTCATGACGAGCCACTGATATAGCCGAATCAAGCGCCGGCATGTAGTGCTCATGCTTTATCTTATCGAACGGTGGTGTCTGATACGGTGTATCAAACTTACTCAGTAATGGGTTCTTATCGGCTTTTTCCTGACACGATACTGCAAGTAATACTAACATAATGCCCAGAATTGATTTTGTTTGTTTAAGCATAATAAATTATTCTTTTAAAATTTGGTGTCAAAAGTAATTCTTTTTGTACAGATTGATCTTGATTTCGAGAATTTAACCCTTGGTGATGTTTTCGAACAGCTGACCAAGCATTCGGTTTAACTCAATTACCTCAATAGGTTTAAGGTTTTGCATAACCTGCCCTACCGCTTCTAAAACAATTCTTTCGGCCTCCGGTTTAAATTTTATAGCGGTTTGTGTGGGTGAAATTAGCTCCTTACGTTTATCGAACGGCTCAACAGTTTTTGAAACTAAATCGATTCGCTCCATGCAAGCTATTGTGCGCGAAAGCGAAGCCCTGTCGCGATTGGTTAGCTCTGCCAATTGCCCTTGTGTTAAGGGATTCGCGGTAAACAGGTGGTTCAGTATGAACCAGTAATCGGCTGTAAACTCCTCGCCAAATGCCTGTGTAAGCCGTCGCGTAATCTCGCCCCTTATGGCAATTGCTGCCCTGTATAGGTTTACTGGCAAATTCAATATTTCCTGGTTAAACTCGTTCATTCCAATTTTTTTATAAAAATGCAAAAATAATGGTTACGCTTTTGCGTTAACATAATTTAAGTATTTTCGCAAAAATTTTGAATTTTAGCATTTATAAGTAGATGAAAAGAAAATCAACCCTATTTGCTCTAATTGGATTACTATTTTTATTTGCCTGCAAGGAAAAGGTTGAATACGGCGTTAGCCAACAGCTTGCCAATCTACGAAAACAGAACATTTCCAACATTGAGTATAGTGTTTACCTCGATATTCCTGAAAGCGAGACCGCTGCCATTCCCGCTCGTGTTGAATTAACGTTTGAACTCGCTGAGCGCATCAATTTGCCCATGGATTTTCGGAATGCCGATAGCAGCTTGCTCAACATCTCAGTAAATTACCGTCAACTACGCACCAGAATTGAAAATGGACATATTTTAATACCCAAGGGTTACCTTTACAAAGGTCAGAATAAGATTTCTATCGATTTTTTGGCAGGCAAAACCTCCCTCAACCGTAAGGGCGATTACCTTTTCAGC